>JAFNXG010000165.1 GCA_017383505.1 Clostridium sp. | reverse complement strand
TGCTAGAGTTAACTTAGCTAAAACTTTACTTTACGCTATAAACGGTGGTAAAGATGAAAAATCTGGTGTTCAAGTTGGACCTAAGACTGCTCCATTAACTGGTGAATACTTAGATTACAATGAAGTAATGGAAAGATTTGATGTTATGACAGACTGGTTAGCTAACCTTTATGTTAATACTTTAAATGTTATCCACTACATGCATGATAAATATTCTTATGAAAAATTACAAATGGCTTTACATGACAGAGATGTATTCAGAACTATGGCTTGTGGTATAGCTGGTTTATCAGTTTGTGCTGACTCTATTTCTGCAATCAAATTTGCTAAAGTTAAGCCAATAAGAAATGAAGAAGGTGTTGCTATCGACTTCGAAGTTGAAGGTGACTTCCCTAAATACGGAAACGACGATGACAGAGTTGACGAAATTGCTGCTTGGTTAGTTGAAAACATGATGAATAAAATCAGACAAAACAAGACTTACAGAAATGCTTACCACACTCAATCAGTATTAACAATCACTTCAAACGTTGTTTACGGTAAGAAAACTGGTACTACTCCATGTGGTAGAAAAGCTGGAGAACCATTTGCACCAGGAGCTAACCCAATGCACGGAAGAGATAACAGCGGTTCATTAGCATCATTAAACTCAGTTGCTAAGATTCCTTATGAACATTCTCAAGATGGTGTTTCTAATACATTCTCAATTGTTCCAGATGCATTAGGAAAAACACCTGAAAATAGAATTCATAACTTAGGTACTATGATGGATGGATACTTCTCTCAAGGTGCTCAACACTTAAACGTAAATGTATTTAATAGAGAAACTTTATTAGATGCTATGGATCACCCAGAAGAATATCCACAATTAACTATCAGAGTTTCTGGATATGCTGTTAACTTCATCAAATTAACAAGAGAACAACAATTAGACGTTATAAACAGAACATTCCACAAATCAATGTAATTTGTTTATAATTTAAAAAGAGCTTATTGCAGTTGCAATAAGCTCTTATTTATTAAAAAATATTTTACTTTATCCTCTTATTCCTTTATAACATCTAAAACAACTAAATCTGGCCTATTAAATAATCTTAAAGGAAACCCACTATTCCCCAATCCTCTACTTACGACTAACTTACTTTTATCACCATATATACCTTTGTAATACTTTGGAAGTAGCCCTTGTCCTGGTGCAAATATGCCCCCTATGCCTGGCAATATGAACTGTCCTCCATGAGCATGACCTGAAAACATTATATCAAAATTATATTTGCTATAAGAATACTCGCCTACATATTCATAATTCTCTGGATAATGAGATAAAACAATTTTAATACCTATTGTCTTTTCTAACTTTCTAAATAGATAATCCACATTATCAAATTCATATCTACTGTTTACCTTACTATAAAACATTCCTCCTTTATCTACTCTCTTTTCTGCAAGACCTAAAATATTAACTATATTATCTTTAATTTTTATTGTTGATATTTCATTTTCTAAAACATTAATATTTTTTTCTTTTAACTTTTCTATTATTTCATTTAATCTAGAACATCTTATTTCATTATTTCCTAATATATAATACACAGGAACTTTCTTATTTAATCTACTACAAAACTCAATTATCTCATCAATTCTTTTCATATTTGAATCTATCAAATCTCCTGTTCCTACAATAATATCTGGCTTCTGTTTCATAATAATTTTATATAAAGTACTATTGTTTTTTCCAAACTCTTTACTATGCAAATCTGATATTTGTACTATACGTATTCTATTATTAACTTTACCCTTTACCTTTAGATTAGTTATACTAATTTTATTATTTTGATAATAACAAAAAGCTCCAGTAATCATAGCTATAGCAAATATTATTTCCATTCTTATATCTCCTAATCATTATAATATAATTACCTATATTATAACCTATTTTCGAGAAGTATCTTCAGTAAACATTTATTTAAAACAGAGCCATATTATTAAATCACTTTCTAAATTAATTTAAAGGTTATATTTTTATATATAAAAAAACACCTTAGAATTTATTCTAAGGTGTTTAAAAATATATTATTCTTGTTCAGCTAATCTTTTTAAATCTGCATATTTTTGCTTAGCATGTTCTTCAGCCATTTGGAATAACTCTTCCGCTTGTTCTGGATATTGCTTAGCGATTGCAGCATATCTTACTTGATCCATTATGAAGTCTCTGAAGCTTCCTTGTGGTTCTTTAGAGTCTAATATGAATGGATTCTTTCCTTGTTCTTTTAATTCTGGATTGAATCTGTATAGATGCCAGTATCCAGCTTTAACAGCCTCGTCCATGTTTCTGATAGAGAATCCCATTCCCTTCTTTAATCCATGGCTGATACAAGTTGAGTAAGCTATTATGATTGATGGTCCGTTATGAGCTTCTGCTTCTAACATAGCTTTAACTACTTGGTTCTTATCTGCTCCCATAGCAACTTGAGCTACATAAACATTTCCATAAGCCATCATCATTCTTCCTAAGTCTTTCTTCTTAGACTTCTTACCTGAAGCTGCGAATTTAGCCATAGCAGCTGCTGGTGTAGATTTAGAAGATTGACCACCTGTATTAGAGTAAATTTCAGTATCGAATACTAATACATTTACGTTTTGTCCTGAAGCAAGTACGTGATCTAATCCACCGTATCCGATGTCATAAGCCCAACCGTCTCCTCCAAGGATCCATTGAGATCTCTTAACTAAGTAATCAGCTCTATTTCTGATTTCTTCAAGAGCAGCTACTGCTTCTTCACCTTCTATGTTGTTATCAGCAAGTATTGCTTCAACTTCTTTTGAGTAAACCTTAGAAAGCTCACCGTTTTCTTTGTTTTCTAACCAGTTTTTGAATGTTTCTTTATATTCTTCAGCTATTGGCATTTCTATTAACTTAGACATATTCATAGCTATGTTATCTCTCATTTGGTTAACACCTAAGAACATACCAAATCCGAATTCAGCATTATCTTCGAATAATGAGTTAGCCCAAGCTGGACCCTTACCTTCGTGGTTCTTAGTGTATGGTGTTGATGGAGCTGATCCTCCCCAAATTGATGAACATCCTGTTGCGTTAGCAATCATCATTCTATCACCAAATAATTGAGTAACTAATTTAATGTAAGGAGTTTCTCCACAACCAGCACAAGCTCCTGAGAACTCTATTAATGGTTGTTTGAATTGGCTATCCTTAACATTCTTACCAGTTGTTAAGTGTTCTTTGTTTGATACTTGTTTTGAAACTGAGAAGTCCCAATTTGCAACTTCTTTTTCTACTTGAGTTCCAAGTGGTTTCATTTCTAAAGCCTTACCTGGTGCTGGACAAATATCAACACAGTTGTTACATCCAGTACAGTCTAATGTACTTACTTGGATTCTGTAATGTAATCCTGCTAAAGCCTTACCTGTAGCTTTCTTAGTTTCAAATCCTTCTGGTGCATTAGCTAATTCTTCGTCATTAACTAAAACTGGTCTAATACATGCATGTGGACATACGAAAGCACATTGGTTACATTGAATACATTTTGCCATATTCCATTCTGGAACCTCTGTTGCAACACCTCTTTTTTCGTATGCTGCAGTACCAGCTGGGAATGTACCATCTTCTATTCCATTAAATGCACTTACTGGTAAACTATCTCCTTCTAATGCGTTCATTGGTTGCATTATGTTCTTAACGAAATCTGTAACTTCTTTAGTATCAACTTTAGCTACATCTTCAGCTGTTTTCCAGCTTTCAGGTACGTTAACTTTAACTAATGAATTCATACCAGCTTCAACAGCTTCGTAGTTCATGTTAACTATCTTATCACCTTTTTTACCATAAGCTTTCTTAATTGAAGCTTTTAAGTATTCTGTAGCTTCTTCTTGTGGTATTATTTCTGCTAACTTGAAGAATGCAGATTGCATTATCATGTTAATTCTTCTACCTAATCCAATTTCAGTTGCTATCTTAGTTGCATTAACTGTATAGAAGTTTATTTCATTTTCAGCTATATATCTCTTCATTTTAGCTGGTAATTTTCTTTCTATATCTTCTTGATTCCAAATTGTATTTAATACGAAGTTTCCACCTTTTTTAAGACCTTTTAATAAATCATATTGATTTACATAAGCTTGTACGTGACATGCTATATAATCAGCCTCATCTATAAGGTAAGTTGATCTTATTGGCTCATCTCCAAATCTTAAGTGAGACATAGTAACCCCACCAGATTTCTTTGAGTCATATGCAAAGTAAGCTTGTACATATTTATCTGTGTTTTCACCGATAATTTTAATAGCTTGCTTATTAGCACCAACTGTACCATCTGATCCTAATCCCCAGAACTTACATCTAACTGTTCCTGGTATAGCTACTTTTAATTCATCTTCTACTGGAATTGAAGTGAAAGTAACGTCATCTTCGATACCAACTGTGAAGAAGTTCTTAGCATCTTCTTTCTTTAAGTTATCAAATATAGCTTTTATAGTTGAAGGAGTAACATCCTTAGAAGCTAATCCGTAACGTCCACCTATTATTTTAGGAGCATTTTCTTTTCCGTAGAATGCAGAACATACATCTAAGTATAATGGTTCACCATTACATCCTGGTTCCTTAGTTCTATCAATTACACAAATCTTTTCTACAGTTTGTGGTATAGCTTTTAATAAATGCTCTACTGAGAATGGTCTGAATAAGTGAACTTTAACTAATCCGTATTTTTCTCCTCTTGCATTTAATTCATCAATAGTTTCTTCTATAGTTTCTGTAACTGAACCCATAGCTACTATTATTTCTTTAGCATCTTCTGCTCCGTAGTAATTGAATAATCCATAGCTTCTTCCTGTTTTTTCTTCAATCTTAGCCATGTATTCTTCAACTATTGGAATTATATTGTTGTAGAATTTATTTGAAGCTTCTCTAGTTTGGAAGTAAATATCTGAGTTTTGAGCTGTTCCTCTTGTAACTGGATTGTTTGGAGTTAACGCTCTATTTCTAAACTCTTGTAAAGCTTCTTTATCTATCATTTCAGCATAATCTTCATAATCTAAAACTTCAACTTTTTGAATTTCGTGTGATGTTCTAAATCCATCGAAGAAGTTTATGAAAGGTAATCTTCCTTTTATAGCTGCAAGGTGTGCTACTGGAGCTAAGTCAGCTACTTCTTGAACTGAACCTTCAGCAAGCATTACACATCCTGTCATTCTTGCTGACATAACGTCTTGGTGATCTCCAAATATTGATAATGCTTGAGAAGCTAATGCTCTAGCACTTACATGGAATACCCCTGGTAATAATTCCCCTGCTACCTTATACATGTTTGGTAACATAAGTAATAAACCTTGAGATGCAGTAAATGTAGTAGTTAATGCACCAGCTTGAAGAGAACCGTGGAATGCACCAGCAGCTCCTGCTTCTGATTGCATTTCTACAACATTAACAGGTTGTCCAAAAATATTTTTTCTTCCTTGTGCTGACCATTCATCCATAACTTCTGCCATAGTAGTAGATGGAGTAATTGGGAAAATTGCAGCTACATCAGTAAACGCATAAGCAACGTGAGCAGCAGCAGTATTACCATCTATAGTCATCATTTTCTTTGCCATGATAATATACCTTCTTTCTTTATCCTAAGCTTTTTAATAATATTTTAAGTAATAATTATTATTTCATAATTATTATACTCTATTTAAAATATTTTTCTAGTATTTTTGCTTATAAATCTTATGAAATTCGATTTTTTATTCTTTTATTCTTTATTAGTATAGTAATAATTTATAATTTATTCAATAGAAACTCGTCATATTTTTCGTATATTTTTAATCTTATTCATTTTTTAATAAAACTTTTTTTAATTATATTTAATTTTATATTTTACTTAAAAATTACTTTAATATAACCCATTAATATTATAAAAAATAATTGTATATAATAAATATTAGAGTCAAATTATCACAATTAACCTTTTTACTATTACTAATTAAATTGATTTATTTTCTATGTGTTTATCTTTTTTTGACGAAATTACCATCTTTTCAATCTAATATCTTTATCTTTATTTATTGACAATAATTATTCATAGATTATAATTGTTATTATATAAGGTTAGACATTATTACTTGTTATTAAATTATTATAAAGGAGATTTTATTAATATGGCTAAAACTTTCAAAATAACTGAAGACTTATTTTGGGTAGGCTCACTTGACCCAGATTTAAGAATTTTTGATATAATAATGGAAACTAAATTCGGTACTTCATACAATTCATACCTTCTTAAAGGAACTGAAGGGATTGCATTATTTGAAACAGTTAAAGAAAAATTCTTTGATGAGCATTTAGAGAAAATTCGTTCAGTAATAGATTTAGAAGAAATCAACTATGTTATTGTAAATCATACAGAGCCTGACCACGCTGGATCAGTTGAAAAAATATTAAATTACGCACCAAATGCTACTGTAGTAGGTTCTTCACTTGCAATTAAATACTTAAGTGAAATAATTAATAAACCATTTAAGAGTAAAGTTGTAAAAGATGGTGAAACTCTATCTTTAGGTAATAAAACTTTAAAATTCTATAGTGTTCCTCAATTACATTGGCCTGATACAATGTATACTTATGTTATTGAAGATGAAACATTAATAACTTGTGACTCATTCGGAGCTCACTACTGTGATGAACGTGTATTAAAAAGCTCTATAGAAGAATCTAAAGAAGATGATTATATTGAAGCTTATAACTACTACTTCAGAATGATTATGGGTCCATTTAAACCGTTTGTATTAAAAGCTTTAGATAAAATTAAAGACTTAAACTTAAAATATATATGTCCTGGTCACGGATTAGTATTAGATAGTTCAAACATTGACAAATATATGAGACTTTATAGAGAATGGTCTCAACCAGTAAAAAGAGAAAGACAAAGCATTGTTATTCCTTATGTAACAGCTTATGGTTATACTGAAACTCTTGCAGAAGCTGTAAAGAAAGGTATTGAAGCAGCTAACTTTGATGTAGATATACTAATGTACAACTTAGTAACTGCTGATATGAATGAAGTATTAAAAGAAGTAAATCAATGTACAGGTATGTTAATTGGTTCTCCAACTTTACTTTCTGATACATTACCTCAAATATGGACGATTTTATCTTCTTTAAACCCAGTAATTCATAAAGGATTACCTGTAAGCTGCTTTGGTTCTTATGGATGGAGTGGAGAAGGTCTTAAGAATATAAACGAAAGATACAAACAATTAAAACTAAATATTGTTTCTGAACCTTTAGGAATAGTATTTAAGCCTAGTGAGAAAAACTTAGAAGCTGCTTATAACTTCGGTTTAGATTTTGCAAAAAAAGTTTTAAAATAAAAAATAAGAGCTACTGAACTAAATAATTAGTACAGTAGCTCCAAATTTATAAACTTAATATTAAATTCTATAACCTAACCTTTTTAATGCACATCTATATCCAGCCTTATATCCTGCTTTATATGCTGCTTTTATTGCATCTCTTGCACCAGCTTCATATCCTGACTCATATCCGTCTTTTTTTCCTCTCTCATAGTACTTTTTATACTTTCCATAGAACTCTTCTTTTTCTAATGTACACCCTTTATTCTTACAATCTTCTTTTTCATAATTATAATATTCACAATTACATTCAGAACTTGTATCTTCACTTAACTCACTGTAATCATCTTTGCATTCACAGTAATCTTCTGAAGTTGAATCTTTTGTTTCAGTGCTGTAATCACACTTACATTCTGAATCATATTCGGAACTGTCACATTTTGTTGAGCTACTGTAGTCACATTTATATTCAGAATCATATTCAGAAGTTGTATCTTTTGTTGAATCACTATACTTATATTCTGAATCATTCTCTGATCTTATATATCCATCGCTATAATCTTCTTCGTCACTCCACATATAATTTTCCTTTAATACATATTCTTCCTCATCCATTTTTTGAAAATCTACCCTATCATTTTTAGATAGGTCATCTTCATAATTTTCAAAAAATCTTCTGTCCATAATTATATCTCCTTTGAATAGTTTTATAATTCATTATATGAACTCTAGATATAATTGTTATTGTATTAATAAAAATTTATATTCTACTTACTTTTCGTAAAGCATAATCTATAACACCTTGAAGATTACTACTATTTTTACCTCCACCTTGAGCTAAGAACTTACTTCCTCCTCCTCTTCCATCAATTAAAGTTATTGCATCTTTCAGTAGGTCATTCATAGATATACTATTAATATTTTTAGAAGCAGCAAATATTAAATTAGCTTTCTCCTCATTCTTTACCGCTAATAATACAATCATATTATCATTTAAAACTATCTTTTCAGCTATCTTAGATATGTGTTTTAAATCTCCACTTTCATATATCTTAGTTATTACTGATATATCTCCTAATTTTTCTGCTGACATAATCATATCTTTTATTTGATAATCAGAAATTTCTATTTTTATCTGCCTATTTTCATCTTTACAAGCTTTCAACTCATTAGACAGTTTGTTTACTGAATTTATTGCATCTTGCTCTCCACAATTTAAGAATTTACATATTTGATTTCTAAAATCATCTTTTTTGAAGTAATCTTCAATTGCTCTTTTTCCTGCTAAATATTCAATTCTAGTAGCTCCTTTATGCTTTTCCCATCTTTTTATCTTTATAGCTTGAAGGTCTAATGTTCTACTTGGGTGAACTCCACAACATGCATTAATGTCTAAATCTCCTATTTGAACCACTCTTATTTGTTCATTTGTATTTGGCAAATCTCTTCTTAAATTTAATTTCTTTAACTCTTTCTTTGAAGGAGTTAGGAAATTAACACCTATATTTTGATATATTATTTCATTAGCCATCCTTTCGGCTTTTCTAATAGATTCTTCATCTAAATATCCTTGTATATCTACAGTACTAATCTTATTACCTAAATGTATACTTACTGTATTTGCATTAAATAACTTAAAAAAACATCCTGATAAAACATGTTGACCTAAGTGTTGTTGCATTCCATCTAATCTTCTGTCCCAATCAATTTTACAGTTTACTCTATGTATCTTTATTGGTTTTGTTTGTGTTACATGATATATTTCTCCATTTTCCTCAACTATATCAATTACTTTATGATTATCTATATATCCTAAATCACAATGTTGCCCTCCCCCTCCTGGGAAAAAAGCTGTTTTATCTAGACTTACATAATATAAATTATTTTTTTCTATTACACCTATTATTTCTGCTGTAAACTCCTTTAAATATTGGTCTTCATAATATAATTTCTTCATTTTTTACCTCCAAAATGAAAGTTTATTGCTATTGCTAAAATTCTATATTAGTTATATTTATTTTTCAATATATTTTATAGGCACTTTAATTTTATCAATTAATTCTTGTGCAACTATTACTTATATACATATTAATATATATTTTACATTAATATGTATTAAATTTGACATTTAAAATATACATAGTATCATAGTTAATATAAAAGTAATATTTTACAAATTTATTTCGGAGGTGACTAGTTTGTCTAAGAAACTTATATCTTGTATATTAGCATCAGCTATACTACTATCTTCATTAGATACTATTAATGTATATGCTAATACACCACAAGATACTATTAAACAAAACCTATCAAAGTATACACAACTTAATAGTGAAATTTTAGGATTAAATTCAAAAATAGATGAACTAAATATAGAAATAGAAAAAATTAATTCTAAACTTATTGAGAATAATGAGGCAATTACTTCTATTGAAAATCAGATTACATCTACTGAATCTAAACTTGAACAAACAAAGGAAGATATCGAGAAAGCTCAATCAGCTTTAGATAACAGAATAAGAAATATGTATAAAACTAATATTACTTCTAATATAATCGCTAGTGTTATTAACTCTACTAGTATTTCAGATCTATTTTCTAGGCTACAAGCTATATACAAAATAATTTCTACTGATAAAAAAATTCTTACTACTATAAATGAAAAGAAAGATTCTTTAGACAAAGATATAGAAACTTTAAATACTAAAAATAATGAGTTGAAAATATTAAAGTCTACTATAGAAAGTGATTTAAACACAATAAAGGAAAAAAAATCTGAGCAAGAGCAATATGTTGAAAAACTTAATAAAGAAAAAGACTCTGTTTTTGCAATTATAGAAGAAAATGAAAAAACATTAATATCAAACTCATTATCAATTGCTAAATCTTCAACTAGCTCTATATCACAACTACAAAATGCAATTAATACTTTAGATTCATTAATTCCTCAATTAAATAGCGAAAATGTTATTTCTCTTGCAAAAGATGGAATTAATGCAGCTAAAGATAGAATTAGTGAGCTTAATGCTCCTGTTATTCCATCAGGAAGCACTAATATAGGAACTGCAATTAAAACTTTTACTATGGAGTCAACTGCCTATTATGGACATACTATTACTGCAATGGGGTCTAAACCTGTAAGAAATCCTAATGGAATTAGTACAGTAGCTGTGGATCCTAATGTAATTCCTCTAGGTTCTAAAGTTTATGTATCAGGTTATGGAGTAGCAATTGCAGCTGATACTGGTGGTGCTATAAAAGGAAATATAATTGATGTATTTCTTAATAGCTATGAAGAATGTATGAATTGGGGAAGGAGAGAAGTTACTGTTCAACTTTTAGCCTACCCTGGAGAATGGTAATTTATAATTTAAATATATTTTTAATATAAATTTATGTTATTATATTGGTATACTTAATATTAAGAGAGGATATTTTTATGAACTGGATTGATGATATAAAGAACTATGTTCCTTATAATGAACAAGAAAAAAAAGATAAAGAGTTAATACTTAATGCTATTTCTAATTATAATAACATATTGGATAGAGAATGCTCCATAGCTCATATAACAAGCTCTGGTTATATAGTTAATAAATCTAGAACTAAAGTTTTAATGATATATCATAAATTATATAATAGTTGGGCATGGACTGGTGGACATGCAGACGGTGATTGTGATTTACTTCATGTAGCAATTAAAGAAGCAAAGGAAGAAACAGGATTAACAAATGTAACTGCGGTAACAAATGATATTCTAGGATTAGATGTTCTTAATGTAAATGGTCATATAAAAAATAATAAATACGTTTCATCTCACCTTCATTTATCAGTTGCTTATCTATTAGAAGCAAATGAGGAGGATGAACTTATAGTTAATGAGGAAGAAACTAATGGAGTTCAATGGATTCCTATTGATAAACTTGATACTTATTGTAGCGAACCGTATATTATTGAATCTGTTTATAATAAATTCAATAAAAAAATCAAAGAGCTGGGTTTATAAACTCAGCTCTTTATTTTATAAATACTTTTAATCATTTTCTGCTAGCTTCTTATAAGTTTCATATCTTTCTCTAGCATCTTTCTCAGTTTTATTAAATAATTCTTCTGCTAACTCTGGGAATACTTTTGCTAAAGCTGCAAATCTTACTTCACCCATTAAGAACTCTCTAAAATCAGCTTTTGGCTCCTTAGAGTCTAAAGTAAATGGATTTTTCTCACCTTTTAATGCTGGATTATATCTATATAGTGACCAGTAACCACAATCAACAGCCTTCTTTTGTTCTTCTGGAGTATTACCCATACCAATCTTTATTCCATGACTTATACATGGCGCATATCCAATAATTAATGATGGTCCTTTATAACTTTCAGCTTCTGCTATTGCTTTTATAGTTTGATTTTTATCTGCTCCTAGTGAAACTTGGGCTACATAAACATATCCATAACTCATAGCCATCATGCCAAGATCCTTTTTCTTAGTTCTCTTTCCTGATGCTGCAAATTTAGCTATTGCTGAAGTTGGAGTTGATTTAGAACTTTGACCACCAGTATTTGAATAAATTTCTGTATCAAATACAAATATATTTACATCTTCATTGCTTGCAAGCACATGATCTAACCCACCATAACCTATATCATATGCCCATCCATCTCCACCAAATATCCATTGAGATCTCTTAACAAAGAACTCCCTATCTTTTAATATCTCTTTAGCTATCTCGCTGTTGCATTCTTGAAGAGCCTTTTCTAATTTATCTGCTCTTTCTCTAGTTCCTTCTCCTTCATCTTTATTTATTAACCAATCTTCCATTGCTTCTTTTGCACTTTCACATTGGCTATCTTCTAATGCTCTCTTTATATTATCTGCTATCCTTTCTCTAATAGTCTTAACACCTAAGAACATTCCAAAACCATATTCAGCATTATCTTCAAACAATGAATTTGCCCATGCTGGACCATACCCTTCTTGATTTTTAGAGTATGCTGTTGCAGCTCCTGATGCTGCCCAAATAGATGAACATCCTGTAGCATTTGCAATCATCATTCTATCTCCAAATAACTGTGTTATAAGCTTTGCATATGGAGTTTCTCCACAACCTGCACAAGCACCTGAGAATTCAAGAAGAGGCTCTTCAAATTGACTTCCCTTAACTGTCTTTTTATTCATTGGATTCTTTTTATTTTTAATTTGTTCAACTGCAAAATTCCAAGCTTCAATTTGTTCATGTTGAGAATCGAAAGGCTTCATATATATTGCTTTTCCTGGTGCTGGACAAACTTCTGCACAATTTGAGCAACCAGTACAATCTAATGGTGTTACACCAATTGTATAAAAATATGGTTGTTCTGATTTTACCCCATTTGCTTTTAATGTTTTAAATGATTCTGGTGCATTTTTTAATTCTTCTTCAGTTGATAAAAATGGTCTTATACATGCATGAGGACATACATATGAACATTGATTACATTGTATACAGTTTTCAGGAATCCATTCTGGAACATTCACTGCTATTCCTCTCTTTTCATATTCTGTAGTTCCATGCATGAATGTACCATCTTCAATATTATTATTTACAAAAGCAGATACTGGTAAGTCATTACCTTCAAGCTTATTTATAGGTATACATATATCTCTTATAAAATCTGGAACAGACATTTTTTCATCAAGCTTATCATCTTCTGCATCTTTCCATGATTCTGGTACATTTATTTTAACTAATGAATCTAAGCCTTTATCAATTGCAGCAAAATTCATATTTACTACTTTTTCTCCCTTTTTTCCATATGAAGTTACTACTGCATCTTTTAAATATTTAATTGCTTCATCAACAGGTATTATATTGGCAACCTTGAAGAAAGCAGCTTGCATAATCATATTAATTCTTCCTCCAAGACCTATTTCTTGGGCTATTTTAACAGCATTTATAGTATAGAAATTAATATTATTTTCAGCTATATATCTCTTTATTTTTCCTGGTATTCTATCATTTAGCTCATCTTCATTCCAAATAGTATTTAAAACAAATACACCATTTTTTCTTAATCCTTCAAGTATATTATATATGTATAAATAAGATTGATTATGGCATGCAATAAAATCTGCATTATTAATTTCATAATGTGATTTTATAGGGTTTTTACCAAATCTTAAATGAGAAACTGTTATTCCTCCAGATTTTTTTGAATCATATGCAAAATAACCTTGTGCATACATATTAGTATGATCACCAATTATTTTTATTGCATTTTTATTTGCTCCTACAGTACCATCAGAGCCAAGTCCCCAGAACTTACATGCAGTTGTACCTTCTATAGATATATCAATACTTCTATCTACATCTAATGATAAATTAGTTACATCATCATTTATTCCAATAGTGAATCTATTTTTAGGATTACTATTGCTTAAATTTTCATATATTGCAACTATATCATTTGGATATGGGTCCTTAGATCCTAATCCATATCTACCTCCTACTACTTTAGGTGGATTTTCAAGTTCACTTACAGCTCTTAATATATCCAAATATAGTGGTTCTCCAATTGAACCAGGCTCTTTTGTTCTATCTAAAACAGCTATCTTTTTTACTGACTTTGGTATAATTTTCAATAATCTCTCAATACTAAAAGGCCTATATAATCTTACCTTTATTAACCCTACCTTTTCTCCCTTATTTCTTAGATAATCAATAGTTTCCTCTATAACCTCATTTACAGCTCCCATAGAAACTATTATTCTATCAGCTTCAGGGTCTCCATAATAATCAAAACAGTGATATTCTCTTCCTGTTAATTCTGTAATTTTGCTCATATACTCTTCTACAACTGTAGGAATGTCATCAATATATTTATTTAATGATTCACATAATTGAAAATATACATCTGGATTTTGTGCTGTCCCTCTAGTAACAGGATGATTTGGATTTAATGCATTTTCTCTAAATCTATTAAGTGCTTCATAATCCAAAAGTTTAGCTAAATCATCATATTCTAATAGTTCTATTTTTTGTATTTCATGAGATACTCTAAATCCATCAAAGAAGTTAATAAAAGGCATTCTTGCTTTAATTGCTGTTAAATGTGCTACTGGTGATAAATCCATTACTTCTTGAACAGAGCCTTCAGCTAACATAGCACATCCAGTTGATCTTGCTGCCATAACATCTTGATGGTCACCAAAAATACTTAATGATGAGGTTGCTATTGCTCTAGCTGCTACATGTAAGACTGCTGGTAACCTTTCACCAACCATCTTGTAAATATTAGGGATCATTAATAATAATCCTTGAGATGCTGTATAAGTTGTTCCTAATGCTCCACTTTGTAATACTCCATGAAGAGCCCCTGCAGCACCTGCCTCTGATTGCATTTCAACTACCTTTACAGTTTGACCGAATATATTCTTTTTTCCTTGAGCTACCCATTCATCTATATGTTCTGCCATAGGAGATGATGGTGTTATAGGATATATTGAACTTACCTCTGTATATGCATATGAAACATATGCAGCTGCAGTATTACCATCCATTGTTTTCATCTTTTTCATAGCTATATCCCTCTTTCATAATTATTCTAATGTGTCCAGTCTTTTAAACATTTTCTCATCTTTATTATTATTTAATATTTACAAAATAATATGTATTTATAGTTTTATATTTTATTGTTATATTTATTGAATAAATTATCTAAATTGTACTAATACTATAGATATTACTTAATATCGCGGGGTGGAGCAGTTGGCAGCTCGTCGGGCTCATAACCCGAAGGTCGTAGGTTCGAGTCCTATCCCCGCAACCAAAAAGAATGTTGATAAATTAATTCTAGACTAATTTATCAACATTCTTTTTTATTAAATATTAATTTCTATTTATAACTTTAATCTGTAATGATTCAATTACATCTAAAGCCTTTTCATGCAAATTACTATCAAAGCTTGCACAAAGTGATGCATCTACAGTAATATCTGAATTTATATATTGTGATTGTAACATTACTACATTACTTATTACACACATATTAGTTACAATTCCTACTATTTCAATTTTACATATATCTTTACCTATTTTTTCAACTAATTCTATAACTTGTTTTGGTGAAAGACCAAATGAATATTTATTTATATGAATAATATTAGGCTCTTTGTTAAATTCTTTTAATTTACCATATAATTCATGGCCCTTTGTATCTACTATACAATGTGGTATAGGTAAATTCTTACCTTCTCTTGTATTTAAGTATTCTTCTGTATGAGTATCATATGTAAAAAGAATATAATCTTCATTTTCTAAATACTTATTAACCTTTTCATATATATTATTCTCTAATTCTTCGGCTTTTTTAAACCCCAATGCTCCATTAACAAAATCATTTTGATAGTCAATTACTACTAGCAACTTTTTCATATTTCTTCCCCCATTCTTTATTATATATTTATTTTACTTTATTGTATTACTAATTTATATATACATTTTATTAATTATATACATTTGTAATAACTTTATACAATTTTACTATTTCTCCTTTAATAATTTACTAATTTTAGATATAATAAGAAAGTAATTATTTAAATGTATTTACAACGGAGGTAGTTTAATGGAGTTTTTAGAGATTATTAAAGCCATAATTCTAGGTATTGTTGAAGGTATTACTGAATGGCTTCCTATTAGTAGTACTGGTCATATGATTCTAGTAGATGAATTCTTAAAATTAAATGTTTCTAAAGAATTTATGGATATGTTCTTAGTAGTTATACAGCTTGGAGCTATTTTTGCAGTTATTTTATTATATTGGAAAAAAATATTTCCTTTCAAATATGATAACGGAATTAAAATAGAAAAGGATACTTTTATAATGTGGATTAAAATTATAGTAGCATGTCTTCCAGCTGCTATTGTAGGTCTTTTATTTGATGATAAACTTAATGAATTATTCTTTAATCCTACTACAGTTGCTATAATGTTAATATTATTTGGTATATTATTCATAGTAATTGAAAATTATAATAAAGGTAAAAAATCTAATATTAATAGTTTAGCTGAAATAACTTATACAGTTGCTATTATGATCGGTCTTTTCCAACTAATTGCTGCTATTTTCCCTGGAACTTCTCGTTCAGGCGCAACAATCGTTGGTGCTTTATTAATAGGCGTATCTAGAACTGTTGCAGCAGAATTTACTTTTTTCCTTGCAATTCCTGTTATGTTTGGAGCAAGTGCTTTAAAACTTGTTAAATTTGGATTAGACACTGGTTTTGCTATGACGGGGAACGAGTTAACAATTCTATTAGTAGGTATGGTTGTAGCCTTTGTGGTATCTATACTTGCTATTAAATTCTTAATGTCTTATATAAAGAATAATGATTTTAAAGTTTTTGGATGGTATAGAATTATCCTTGGTATAATTGTTTTAGCATACTTCTATATTATTAAATAATTTATAAAAAATATTATATCCAATATATATGTAAAATAAGATTAAAAATTTTTTAAGTTTTTAATCTTATTTTTATTTTTAATAATATCCTGTTGAAACTGCAAATTTCTTTTCATATATGCATATAATATTTTAAGCAATAGATTAAGTGATATTATGAATAACCTTATTGAATTAAAAGATTGTATTTTACTTGGAAGTGGTGCTGAAGGAAGCGTATATTTAACTTCTGAAGGCCTTGCTTTAAAATGCTTTAATAATATAAAAGCAGCCAAAAAAGAAGCCTCTATCCTAGATAGTACAAAAACTAGTCGTTTTTTCCCTAATGTTATAATTAGAATTAATAATATACTAGTTAGGGACTATGTGAATGGAGAAAATCTCTCTAACTATCTAAGCAAAAATGGATTATCCTATTCACTTTCTATAGAATTAATTGATCTTATTGAAGATTTAAAAATATTAAAATTTAAACGAATTAATATTAGAAATGCTCATATTTTTATAAATAAAAATGAAAAATTAATGGTGATAGACCCTAGAAAGCCATATACAAAGATTATGCCTTATCCAAAAGATATTATAAAAATACTTTTAAAGCTTAATTTATTTGATACTTTTTTAAAAAACTTATTATCCTATAGACCAGACCTACTAGATTATTGGATTGATGGATATAACTTTGTTGTTAATAATTACAGACATGTTCTAAGATATGGGTAAGTATAATTAAAATTACTAATGGCAGGTATATATAATTTATTTATATATAAACCTGCCATTTATAATTTTTAATTTAATATAAGACTAAAGCACCTCTATGGACACAACATCATATCCTTGATCTTCTATTTTTTCTTTTATTTCATTATCCTTAGATGATGTTTCTACTATTGCATATTTCTCATCTAAATTAACTTGTATTTTCCCTGAATCTTGTAACTCTGCTAATGCTTCTTTAATATGATTTACACAATGATTACAACTCATCCCATCAATAAATATCTTTTTTAACATATAAATCCTCCTCTATTTTTATATAATACTATTATTAATTTATCTTATTATTTTTATTTATGTTTAAGCTTTAAATCTTTTAAGTCTTAGCGCATTTGTAATTACTGAAACAGAACTTAAGCTCATTGCAGCAGCTGCAATCATTGGATTAAGTAATGGTCCTCCAAATATATGGAGTACCCCCATAGCTACTGGTATTCCTAATATATTATATCCAAATGCCCAACCAAGATTTTGTTTTATATTCCTTATTGTCGCTTTACTTAGTTTAATTGCTGTTATAACATCCATTAAATCACTCTTAATAAGTACTATATCTGCTGATTCCATAGCCACATCTGTTCCAGATCCAATTGCAATACCAACATCAGCTTGTGCTAGAGCCGGTGCATCGTTTATTCCATCTCCAACCATAGCTACCTTTTTATTTTTTTCTTGAAACTTTTTAATTTCATTTGATTTATCTTCCGGTAATACTTCTGATAATACTATATCTATACCAACTTGTTTTGCAATAGCATCTGCTGTTTTTTTATTGTCTCCAGTAATCATTGCAACTTTAATTCCCATATTATGAAGTGATTTAATGGCTTCAACACTACTAGATTTAACTATATCTGCTACTGCTATTATTCCTTCTAATGAATCATTTATTGCAATATACATAGGTGTTTTGCCTTCTTCAGCTAACTTATCAGACTCTTCTTGTAAAACTCCTATCTCTATAGAATTTTTTTGCATTAATTTTAAGTTTCCAAGCAAAATAACATCTTCATCTATCCTAACCTTAATACCTTGCCCTGGTATTGCATTAAAGTTTTTTATTTCTTTTAATCTAATATTTTTTTCTTCAGCAAATTTAATGATAGCTTCACCTAAAGGATGCTCTGAACCTTTTTCAGCACTAGCCGCTATAGATAATAATTCTTCTTTATTCATTTCTTTGCTTATTATATCTGTAACTACTGGTTTTCCTTCAGTAATAGTTCCTGTTTTATCAAATACTATAGTATCTACTTTATGAGTTATTTCTAATGCTTCTCCACCTTTAATTAAAACTCCATTTTCTGCACCTTTTCCAGTACCAACCATTATAGCTGTTGGTGTTGCTAATCCTAGTGCACACGGACATGCAATAACTAATACTGATATAAATATTGTTAATGCAAAAACTAAACTTTGCCCTGCTATTACCCATAATACAGCTGCAATTATTGCCAATCCAATTACAGTAGGAACAAAATATGATGATATTATATCTGCCATTTTTGCTATTGGAGCTTTTGATCCTTGTGCATCTTCAACTAATTTTATAATTTGAGCTAAAGCTGTATCTTTACCTACCTTTGTTGCCTTATATTTAATAAATCCTGTTTTATTAATACTAGCTCCTATAACCTTGCTTCCTATACCTTTTTCTACTGGAATACTTTCTCCTGTAAGCATAGATTCATCAATAGATGTTACTCCTTCAATAACAGTTCCATCTACAGGTAATTTTTCTCCTGGCTTAACTAATATTATATCTCCAACTATAACCTCATCTATTGGAATTATTATTTCCTTTTCTTCTCTAATTATTGTTGCTGTTTTAGGAGATAATCCCATTAACTTCTTAATAGCTTCTGATGTTTTTCCTTTAGATATAGCTTCTAAATACTTCCCTAATGTTATAAGAGTTAATATAGTAACTGCTGCTTCAAAATATAGATGCATTGCATAGCTATCATCTCCTGTAGCTATCTTATACATTCCAAATAAACTATAAAGAAATGCTGCTGTTGTACCAACTGCTATCAGCGAATCCATATTAGGACTTAATTTAAGTAAATTTTTATATCCTATAAAATAAAATTTATATCCAACTACCATAACAGGAACTGTTAGTATTATTTGAAAAGCTGCAAAATTCATTGGATTTTGCATTGGATCTATAATATTAGGCACTGGCATCCCTACCATATGTCCCATAGTTATAATTAATAATGGAATTGTAAAAATACAAGAAAAAATTAATCTTCGTAATAATTTATCCTTGTCACTTAATTTATTGTCTTTTCTTACCTCTTCTTCTTTAATAAGCTTATATCCGGCCTTTTCTACTACTCTTTTTATATCAGCATATGTTACTAAATCTTGGTCTATAGTTATATTTAATTTTTCAGTATTAAGATTCACTATTGAATCTTCTACTCCTTCTAACTTTTTAGTAATCCTTTCTACTCTACTTGCACATACAGCACATGTCATACCTTGAACTTTATAAGTATAAGTTTTAATATTTTTTATAACCTTATAACCTAAATTTTCTATCTTCTCTTCTATATCCTTAAAAGATATTTTACTTTCATCAAAATCTACTGTTAAAGTTTCTGTAGTTAAATTTACATTGGCCTCTTTTACTCCCTCTAGCTTTTTAATTCCACGTTCCACTCTATTTGAGCAAGCTGAACAATTCATTCCACCAATTTTACATCTCTTATTCACTTATTAACCTCCTTTTACTTAGAAACCTTCTCAAATAAACTCATGATTTCATCTAGTTTTTCTTCTCCTTTATTATTTAAAATTGCATCTTTTACGCAATGATCTAAATGCCTTCTTCAATAATGATTGTACTCTTTTTATATTTCTTAATCAATTTTGTTTAATATATTATTAAAGCTTTTATTTCAATTTATTCCTTTATTTCTCACATATATTTTCAACTGGTTTGCTAATACTAAATTTATATTATTTAAAGAGGTGATATTATGAGTAAATCTAATACTAAATCTGATCCAACTTCTAAAGATTATGCCGAAAAAGTTAGAAATAAAGCTAACGAAAATACTCCTTTTGAAATTGATAGACCTACTAAACATTATTGATTCTATTTACATTTTCTTTAATAAATTAATTAAAAATAAAGGACTTCTAGATATTTTTCTAGAAGTCCTTTATTTTTGATTATATATTTTAATAAATCTATTATATTATATGAAAATATATTTTCTATTATAAACTTAGTATTTTCTTGTCACTTTTTACTAGTTCAACTTTATCTCCAACTTTTACTTTTCCACCCTTTAATACTCTTGTAAATATACCGTTTTTAGGCATTATACATTCACCAACTTGATAGTATATAGCACATTTATCATGGCACTCTTTTCCTATTTGTGTTACCTCTAATA
>JAFNXG010000164.1 GCA_017383505.1 Clostridium sp. | reverse complement strand
CTTGGCTTTATACATTAATTATCTATTTAATTTTTTTCGCATTTGCCATGTACTTAATTTATATTATGGATTCTCGTGAAGTTTATGATATTAATATAATTTTTACTAAGGGTTTGTCTAAAACGATAGGACATCTATTTTTATTTTTATTTTCCATTGGGTTATTTTTAGCTTCTATTGAATCTGCATCAGTTGAAGCTAATGTAATTAAATCATGCTTTTTTATTGATACACCTACTTGGTATATACTTATATTTTTTCTTTTACCATCATTATTTTTAATAGGTAAAAATATACGTTCACTTTTAATCTTTACAATAGTTATTATATCTTCACTAATATTTAATACATTTGCTTTAGCTATAATTACAGAAAAATATAAAGATATAAAATATATTATGCCAGTTTTTGCTGGTAACACTGTTGCTGAATTTTCATCAACACTTTTACTTGTTTTAGGTTCACTTTCTGCTTTTGTTATAGCCTTACCTTATTTAAAACATTTAAATAAGGGTAAAAACTTAAAAACTCATACATTTATAGCCTTAGCTATACTAGGTGCTATATGTATATATGTTATTATTGGAATACTATCTACATTTGGTCCGCTTAGAGCTGCTAATTTATTTTACCCAGAATTTATTCAAAGTCAGAGAGTTCAGCTTGCAAGTTTCATAGAATTTGGTGACTTTTTCTTCTTATATCAAACAATAGTTGGATTTTTCATAAAATATATTCTTGCAACTTATGGAATATATCTAATTTATAAACATTATATTAAAAACTATAAATATTTCATTACTATATATACTTTAGCAATTTTTATATTTTCAACATTTTTATCAAGAAATAATTACATTTTGTTTAATATTCTAAAATACTATCAATATATTAATCTAGTATTATTTATAGCTATTCCACTTATTGCATTTATTTCTTTTAGCTTAAGAGTAAAGAAAATTAAATAACTAAAAGATACTTCAAAGTATATTTGTTGCATTTTTTACATTTTATGCTATAATAATAGTGTAATAAAAATCATTAGGAAATTCTATGATAATATCATTAAATACCCCTTTTTTCCTTAGGTGTATAGTTAGTAGTTATCAAGATTAGACCTATGGATTTTAAGGAGGTATATGAAATGGAAGATAAGAAAATTACTTGTAAAGATTGTGGTAAGGAGTTCACTTTTACTGTAGGTGAACAAGAATTCTACAAGGAAAAAGGATTTGAAAACGATCCTGTTAGATGTCCTGAATGTAGAAGAGCTAGAAAAGCTCAAAAAATGAATAGAGACAGAAGATAGTTCGTTTCTAATTAAGTCGGAGTTGCTTTGCAACTCCTTTTTTTAATATAAAATTAATATTTAACTTATTAAAATAAGAGTTTGTCTTAATAAAAGCAAGTATTCAATTGACATAAAATTTTGGTAATTCTATAATAATTACTATAACAATTTTGATAAAACGTCTATATAAATACGAAAAGGGGTGCTAACTTTGGAAAACGTAGCGGAAAATAAAAAGATTATTTTCAGTGGTATTCAACCTTCTGGAAATCTAACTTTAGGAAATTACTTAGGAGCATTAAAAAACTGGGTTAAACTTCAAGATCAATATGATTGTTTCTTTTGTGTAGTTGACTTACATGCTATAACAGTTAAACAGACTCCTGCAGACTTGAGAAAAAGAACTTTAGAAGTTTTAGCTATATATATAGCATCTGGTATTGATCCAGAAAAGAATACATTATTTATTCAATCACATGTACCTGCTCACTCTGAAGGCTCATGGCTTTTAACATGTAATACCTATATGGGTGAACTTTCAAGAATGACTCAATTTAAAGATAAATCTCAAAAACATGGTGATTCCATTCCTGCTGGTTTATTTACTTACCCAGTACTTATGGCTGCAGATATCTTATTATATAATACTGATTTAGTTCCAGTTGGAATCGATCAAAAACAACATTTAGAATTAGCAAGAGATTTAGCTAACAGATTTAATAATGCTTATAGCCCAACATTTAAAATTCCAGATCCTTATATTCCACCAGTTGGCGCTAAGGTTATGAGTTTACAAGATCCAACTAAAAAGATGTCAAAATCAGATGACAACCCAAATAGTTATATCTTAATTATGGACTCTCCAGAAGTTATCAGAAAGAAAATAGCTAGAGCTGTTACTGATAGTATGGGTGTTATTAATTACACTGATGAACAACCTGGAGTTAAAAACTTACTTGATATTCTTATCTCTATTAAAGGATACTCTAAAGAAGAAGTAATTGAAATGTATAAGAATAAAGGATATGCTGATTTAAAGAAGGATGTTGCTGATGCAATAATAGATGAATTAGCTCCTATCCAAGAAAAAGTAAACTCATTACTTAAAGATAAAAAAGCCTTAGAGGAAATTTACAAATTAGGTGCTGAAAAAGCAAATTATGCTGCAATTAAAACTCTAAGAAAAATGCAAAAGAAAATAGGACTTATTCCAAGATAATAAAAAGGGCGGTAAAAATCCGCCCTTTTACTTAACCTTTAAACTCTTTCCCATGGTTTTGTATTTAAGTACTCTATAAAGCCTTCTCTAAGCTCTTCTCTCTTTAATGCAAATTCAATTGTTGCCTCTAAGAATCCTAATTTATCTCCAACATCATATCTTCTTCCTTCAAAATCATATGCGTACATAGCTTCATTTTTAATTAATACCTCTAAAGCGTCCGTTAGTTGAATTTCATTCCCCTTACCAGGCTTAGTATTTTCTAATATTTCAAATATTTTAGGAGTTATTATATATCTTCCTAAAATAGCAACATTACTTGGCGATTCTTCAATTGCTGGTTTTTCAACTAATTTTTTAACTTTGTAAACTCTATCTTCAATATGCAATCCATCAACTATTCCATATTTATTAACATTCTCTGGTGCAACAGTTTGAACTCCTAGTATAGTTGTTTTATATTCATTAAAGCAATTAATTAATTGTTTTAAACAAGGTACTTCACTCTCTACAACGTCATCTCCTAACATTACAGCAAACGGCTCATTACCAACAAAAGATTTTGCGCAATATATAGCATGCCCTAGCCCTCTTGGCTCCTTTTGTCTTATATAATGGATATCTACCATGTCTGATATCCCTCTAACTAACTCAAGCATCTCTTGCTTTCCTGCCTTCTCAAGTTCCATTTCTAATTCTACAGACTTATCAAAGTGGTCTTCTATAGACTTTTTATTTCTACCAGTTATTATTAGTATCTCTTCTATTCCAGATGCAACAGCTTCCTCTATAATATATTGAATTGTTGGTTTATCTACTATTGGTAACATCTCTTTAGGTTGAGCTTTTGTTGCTGGTAAAAATCTTGTTCCAAGACCAGCTGCTGGTATTATAGCCTTTCTTACTTTCATTTCATTCCCTCTCTATTTAAAAAATTTTAATATGTGGTTTTTAAATAAATTTATAGTTTCTTTAAAATATTAATTTTATATCTTTATTGATATTTTATCATACTATTTAAAACAACACTACATCTTACTTATTTTCCCACAAGGGGTACCTGTTGAAAAATATTATATAAAATGATATTATTATATAATATTTAACAATATTAATATAAACTAAAGATAATTTTAACAATTTAATAATTTAAATTTAAATTATTAAAAATAAGAAAGAGGTACACATATGAAAAACAAAATTAAAGATCCTATTATAGTTGGATTTGCTCTATTTTCCATGTTTTTTGGTGCTGGTAATTTAATTTTCCCACCATCTCTTGGAAATAAATTAGGAGATCAATATCTTCTTGGAATAATTGGATTTATTCTTACTGGAGTTGGACTACCACTATTAGCTATATTAGCTTGCTCTAAAGGTAATGGTACATTTGAAAGCATTACAAATAAAATAGGAACTAAATTTACTTTAATTCTTACAACTATTTTATTCTTTGCCATAGGACCACTATTAGCAATACCAAGAACCGCTGCAACTACTTTTGAAATTTCTATTCTTCCATTTTTCCCAAAATGGTCTCCAGAAATAGTAATGGCAGTTTACTTTTTAATAAATTTATTTTTTGTATTAAAACGTTCTTCTATTATAGATACAATAGGAAAATTTCTAACACCTGCATTAATAATTGTTTTAACTATTATTATTGCTAAAGGTATAATAAGTCCTATTGGTGATATAGTTTCTACTAATGCAACTAATATATTATCAACTTCTTTACTTGAAGGATATCAAACAATGGATGCATTAGCTGCTTTATTATTTGCTGGTGTTATTACTTCATCAATAG
>JAFNXG010000016.1 GCA_017383505.1 Clostridium sp. | reverse complement strand
TTTTTTTATTATCTTATCAAAATTAAATAATAATACTAATAATTCTAGATAGAATAGATAAAAATAAATAATATAAATTAATGAAAGGATGAAATTTATGAAAACAACTATAATAGAATGTAATCCTAGTAGCAATTCTTTTAGTGAAAGTATTAAAGAAAAAATAATGAATACGCTAAAGGATAGTAAAAAAGAATTTAATTTAATAGATCTATATAAAGATAACTTTAATCCTGTAATGACTGAAGAGGATGAAAAATTATATAGTAAAGGTGAGTCTTTAGATGAGTTAGTTAAAAAATATCAAGGATATATTAAAGAGAGTAATGAGATAATATTTATATTTCCAATATGGTGGAACAATGTACCTGCTATGTTAAAAGGATTTTTTGATAAGGTATTTATTAAAGAATTTGCTTTTATTGAGGAAAATGGTAGACCAAAAGGATTATTAACTAACATAACTAAAGGATTATTAATAACAACTTCAGAAAGTGATGCTTCTTATATTAAAAACGATTTAGGAAATCCTATTGAAAATACAATTATTAAAGCAACGTTAGAAGTAGCTGGTATGAAAAATATTAAATGGATTAATAATAATATGGCATCAGATCAGTGTGAAAAAGAAGAGTTTTTAATTGAAATTCAATCAAATATATAGAGCCTTTGGCTCTTTTTTAATGTATAGGAAAGTATAAAATTTTTAAGACTTAAAAGCTAGTTATATCAAGGGTTTTAGAGTTTAAAATTGCAAAATTGTTACCACGAAGTGGGCGTGGCGAAGCCACTTTGTTCTTTATTAAATAAGTAAGTCTCGCAAATTATAAAAACATAATAAGCAATTTATAAGTAAACTCAATGTTACATAGGAGGATATGAAATGAAGCTTATTACAGTTAAAAAGTTAAAGAAAAGTTATAGTGATAGAGAATTATTAGATATAGATAAATTTGAAATGGAAGATGGTGAAAAAATAGGAATAGTTGGAGAAAATGGAGTAGGAAAAAGTACATTTCTAAAGATTATTTTAGGAGAGGTACAGGCTGATGAAGGAAGTATAAATTTAACAGATAGCTATTACTATATAAGTCAGCTTTCTGATGAACATAAGGATTGTACTGAAAGTAAAATAAAAAAAACATTTAATACACCTGATACATATGAAGATTACCTTTCTGGTGGCGAAAAGGTAAAGATGAAAGTAGTTAATGCTTTAAATAGTGATAGTGCACTTATAATAGCTGATGAACCTACTTCTAATTTAGATAATGAAAGTATAAAGATTCTTACTAATCAGTTTAAAAGGTATAAAGGAGCTTTACTTGTTGTATCTCATGATAGAGAATTTTTAGATAATATATGTAATAAAATATTAGAAGTTGAAGATGGAAAGATAAAAATTTATAAAGGAAATTATAGTGAATATATAAATCAAAAAGAAGAAGAAATTAAGACTAAAAAGAGGGAATATCAAAAGTATATTTCAGAAAAAGAAAGGCTTGAACATGTTATAGAAGAAAAGGAAGGACTAAGGGATAGAATACATAAAGCACCTAAAGGAATGGGAAAATCAGAAGCAAAAACTATAAAAATGGGAGATCAAGGTGGAAAGAAAACTATAGAAAATAGTATAAAAAATGTTGAAAAGAGAATTAAACATTTAGAAGTGAAGGAAGCACCTAAAGAAAAAGAGAAAATAATAATAAATATAAATGAAGGAACTGAAGTAGGTTCTAAAAATCTAATAGAAATTACAGATTATGATCTTTATGCAGGTAAAAATATTATTATTAATAAAATTAATATCAATATAAAAAATGGTGTAAAAGCAGCACTTATAGGTGAAAATGGTAGTGGTAAAACAACTCTTTTGAAAGCTATCATGAATAGAAATGATGAAAATATAAAAGTTGCTCCAGCCGTTAAGATAGGATATTTTGATCAAAATTTAAATATATTAGATGATGAAAAAACCATACTAGAAAATATAAAAAGAGATTCTAAGTGGGATGAGAGTTTTATAAGAATTAATTTAGGCGAGTTTGGATTTAAGAAAGAAACAGTATATAAGCTAGTTAAGGATTTATCAGGTGGGGAAAGAGTAAAGGCTGCAATTTGTAAGGTTATTCTTTCAGATAATAATTTATTAATTTTAGATGAACCAACAAACTATTTAGATATAAAAACTATAGAATCCTTAGAAAATGCATTAATAAATACTAATAAAACTTTAATATTAGTTTCTCATGATAAGAGGTTTATATCTAATATATGCAATTATATAATTCAAATAAAAGATGGTAATATAGAAGTTTTTGAAGGAGAATATAATAAATTTAATGAAACCACAGTAAAAGATAATAATAGTGAAAATAAAGATATTAAAGATAAACTTTTAATATTAGAAAATAGATTAACAGAGGTTATTTCACTTTTATCTATAGAACAAGATGAAGAAAAGAAAAAAGAGTTAGATACTGAATTTTTTAAACTTACAAAAGATATAAAAGAACTAAAACAAGATTTATAAAATTCATGAATCATTTATTTTAGCAATTAAGCATATAACTTATAAAATTAACCCCAAATAGAATTTATTTGGGGTTAATTTTTATATACTATTAAAGCTTATGTTGAATATATTTATGTTTAAGTCTACATTTACAATTTATTTTATATCTTTCAACCTCTAAATACTCTTAATCAAAATGTTATTTATATTTAGTATAAACTATATTTATAAGTTTTATGTGTTACAGATATGGGTAAAAATATGAACATATAGCTTAAAAATGATTAAATAAAATTAATAAAATCTTAAATTATAATTGTGAATTATATCTTTTAAAAGAGGATAAAATAAAAAGTGGTATATAAATTTTGGAAATTTTAATTAGTAATAAAATTTATATATTTATTTATAAAAAAGTTTCAATTTATTTTTAGTTTATACAAAAAATGTAAAATATGAAAAAGATAAGGGGGGTAATTATTATGTTACAGATCCAAAAAATAAGTAAGAAATATAAAACTGAAAATATGATACAAACAGCGCTAAATGAAATAAGTCTAAATTTTAGAGATAATGAGTTTGTTGCTATACTTGGGCCTAGTGGTTCAGGTAAAACTACATTGCTTAATATAATAGGAGGACTTGACCGTTATGACAGTGGAGATCTTATTATTAATGGGATATCTACTAAAAAATATAAAGATAGAGATTGGGATTCTTATCGTAACCACACAATAGGATTTGTATTTCAAAGCTATAACTTAATTCCGCATCAATCAGTTTTAGCAAATGTAGAATTAGCATTAACTATTTCAGGAATTTCTAGAGCAGAAAGAAGACAACGTGCTATAGATGCTTTAAAAAAAGTAGGGCTTAGTGAGCATATTCATAAAAAGCCAAGTCAAATGTCTGGGGGGCAAATGCAAAGAGTAGCAATTGCAAGAGCACTTGTAAATGATCCTGACATTCTTCTTGCAGATGAGCCAACAGGAGCTCTTGATACTGAAACTAGTATTCAAGTTATGAATTTATTAAAGGAAGTAGCAAAAGATAGATTAGTTGTTATGGTAACACATAATCCAGAATTAGCAGATGAATATTCAACTCGTATTGTAAAATTACGAGATGGTAGAATTATAGATGATTCAAATCCTTATAATATAGATGAAACATTGATTGAGGAACCTAAGCATAAAAATATGGGTAAATCATCAATGTCTTTATTAACATCATTATCTTTAAGCTTTAATAATTTAAAAACTAAGAAGGGTAGAACTTTGCTTACTGCATTTACAGGTTCTATAGGAATTATAGGTATTGCCTTAATATTAGCATTTTCAAATGGGGTAAACACATATATTTCAGATATACAAAAGGATACAATGACCTCATACCCAATAACTATTGAAGCACAAGCAATTGATATGACTAGTATTATGAAAAATGCAGGTATAAAAGTAAAAGATAAAGAAGTAAACCATGATTTGAATTTAGTTTATTCAAATAATATAGGTCTTGAAATGATGTCTAATATGACAACAAATATTACAGAAAATAATCTTACACCATTTAAAAAATATCTTGATAATAAAGATAGTGAGATTAATAAGTATATTGGTGAAAATGGAGTAGTTTATTCATATAATACACAGTTTGATATTTATGCATATGATTCTAATGAAGCAATAGTAAATACTGATGGAAGTACACTAGATGATTTTAATAAAAATATCTATAAATCTATGCCTATGGGAAATATGATGCCATCTTCTCATAACATATTTAGTGAAATAATGCCTGGAGCTAATGGAGAAATTATTAGCAAAGTAATAACAGAAAATTATAATCTTTTATATGGGGAATGGCCTAGTGAATATAATCAACTTGTTCTTATATTAGATGAAAATAATGAAATTAATATAAAGGCACTTTATCAATTGGGTATTCTTCCATCTAGTGAATATAAAGAGGTTATGGATAAAATTAATTCTGGAGAAGAGATAGAATTTGAAACTAAAAGTTGGAGTTATGAAGATATTGTAAAGCAAGAGTTTTATTTAATACCAGCTTGTGATTATTATGTAAAAAATAAAAATAATATTTTTAATTATGTTGGAGATGACGAGGCTGAATTAAAGAATTTACTTAATAATGCTGTTAAGTTAAATATAAGTGCAATTATTAAACCAAATGAAGATGTTAAAAACCTATTGATTAATACTCCAGTAGCTTATACAAAGGCTTTAACTGATTATATTATTAGCTATACAAATAATAGTGAAGTTGTAAAAGCTCAAGAAGAAAATAAAAGTATTAATGTTATAAATGGAATGAAGTTTGAACCTGAGGATGATGCTATAAAAATTGAAGATACAAAAAAATATTTATCAAATCTTGGTGTTTCTGATAAAGCAAAATTAAGTAAACAAATTTTACAATCTGTATATTCATCAAATCCTTCTATAGCAACGCAAATGATGCTAATGAGCGAATCACAGCTTGCAAGTTCACTTGATAGATATCTTCAAAACCCAGATAATTCAGTTTTGCTTGCTATTTATAATAATTATATATCAGCTGGTAGTTATGATGATAATATGGCTACCTTTGGAGTTGTTAGTTTAGATGCACCATCAGAAATAAATATTTATGCAGATAGCTTTGAAGATAAGGAAGCTATATCAAAATGCATAGATAATTACAATAATACAGTTAAAGAGGAAGATAGAATCACATATACAGATTATGTTGCTTTATTAATGTCATCTGTAACAACAATTATAAATGTAATTTCATATGTATTAATTGCCTTTGTATCTGTATCTTTAATTGTTTCATCAATAATGATAGGAATTATTACTTATATTTCTGTTTTAGAAAGAACTAAGGAAATCGGTATTTTACGTGCAATAGGAGCATCTAAGAATAATATTTCTCAAGTATTTAACGCAGAAACATTTATTATAGGTTTATGCTCAGGAATTATAGGAGTAACTATATCACTATTGATATTAATTCCAGCAAATAAAATAATTCATTCTCTAGTTGAAAGTACCAACATAAATGCATCATTACCAATTACAGCTGCAATTATTCTTGTTATCTTAAGCGTAATTCTTACGTTTATAGGCGGATTTATTCCTGCTAGAAAAGCTGCAAAGAAGGATCCTGTAGCAGCGCTTAGAAGTGAATGATTTTATAGATTTATTTATATAATGATATTTATTTTTATTCTATTTACTGATAGTATTATAAAGGCAAAAACAATTTTTACTAATATTTAAGTTGATTTTAAATAAAAAAGTTTAATATAAAATATATAATACGGAGGATAAAAGTATGGTTAATGTACTAGTTGTGGAAGACGATAAACATACGAGAAAACTATTAGAGACTATTTTAAGAAGAGAAGGGTATTCAGTTTTTAAAGCTGAAGATGGATTAAAAGCATTAGAAGTATTAGAGGATCATCATATTGATTTAATTATCCTAGATATAATGATGCCAAATATGGATGGATATGAATTTGCAAAAGAACTTAGAGACTCTGGTTGCATTATACCTATTCTTATGGCAACAGCAAAACACCTTCCGGAAGATAAGAAAAAAGGATTTATTGTAGGAACAGATGATTATATGACAAAACCTATTGATATAGAAGAAATGCTACTTAGAATAAAAGCTCTTCTTAGAAGGTCACAAATTGTAAATTCAAAAAAACTTATAATTGGAGAAGTTACTTTAGATTATGATACTTTAACTGTAACTAGAGGAGATGAAAAACAGACTCTTCCACAAAAGGAGTTTTATTTACTATATAAACTTTTATCATATCCAGATAAGATATTTACTCGTATCCAACTAATGGATGAAATTTGGGGAATGGAAACTGAAAGTAGTGATGTAACTGTTAATGTTCATATTAATAGACTTAGAAGGCGTTTTGATTCTTATCCAGAGTTTGAAATATTATCAGTTAGAGGACTTGGATACAAGGCGGTAAAAACTGATGAGTAGAGTAATGAATAAAGTTAAGAAAAGAGTAGGATTAACTCTATCATTTATAATTTCAATAGTCTTAATTAACTTAATAACTACTATTATTGTAGGTGCTTTAATGTATATTTTATTTGATATAGGTATTTTAAATCAGGAAAACATTAATAGCGTAATGGTATTACCTATATTAACGTTAATAGCATTGACTATTATAGGAGCTGTAGTGTCGGCTTTTTCAAGCAAACTTATATTAAAAAATATAAGAGAGTTTATTGAAGGAACAGAAAAACTTTCACGTGGTGACTTTTCTGTACGTATTAATATAAAGCATCCACCTGAATTTAAAATACTTTCTGAGAATTTTAATTTAATGGCAAAAGAACTGGGTGGAATTGAAGTATTACGTACAGACTTTATAAACAACTTTTCACATGAATTTAAAACACCAATTATATCTATAAAAGGATTTGCAGAAATACTAAAAGATGATAATCTTCCTAAGGATGAAAGAAATGAATATTTAGATATAATTATAGAGGAATCTAAAAGGTTAACGACTCTTTCTAATAATGTTTTAAATCTTTCAAAAATAGAAAATGTAGCTATATTAAAAGATACAAAAGTATTTAATATAGGGGAGCAACTTCGCCAAGCTATATTAATTTTACATTCTAAATTTGAAAATAAAAATATTTTGTTAGATATTAATATTGGAGATTATAATATTAATGGTAGTAAGGAAATGTTAAATCAAGTATGGATTAATTTATTAGATAATGCTGTTAAGTTTAATAGAGAAAATGGTATTATCAGTATTGCTTTAAAGAAAAGAGAAGATAATATTATTATTACTATTTCAGATAATGGAATAGGTATTTCTAAAGAAGCTCTTCCTAAGGTGTTTGATAAGTTTTATCAAGGAGATACATCACATTCAACTTTAGGTAATGGGCTTGGACTTTCAATGGTAAAGAAAATAATAGAATTGCATAATGGAACTATAAAATGTGATAGTCTTCATTTAAGAGGCACCAGATTTACAATTACTCTTCCAATTAATTGTTAATTAAATATAAAAAGTTAATTTGAAAACTGCTAACTATGTATAAACTTAGTTAGGAGTTTTATTTTATTTTTAAAAGTTTATTTTCAGTTAATATTTCGAGTTTAATATATAGAAGGACAAACGAGAAAGGAGATTTTTATCTTATGTTAAAAATATTTAAAAACTTTAAGAAGAAAGAATGGCTACTTTTTAGCATTAGTATTATATTTATTGCTTCTCAGGTATGGCTTGATTTAAAACTACCAGATTATATGAGTGAAATTACGAAACTTGTTCAAACACCTGGAAGTGAAATGAAAGAAATTTTAACTGCTGGTGGGTGGATGTTACTTTGTGCTTTAGGGAGTTTAGTATCATCAATAACTGTTGCAGGTTTAGCATCTAAAATAGCTTCTAACTTCTCAGCTAGAGTTAGATTTAGATTATTTGATAAAGTACAATCATTTTCTATGGAGGAAATTAATAATTTCTCTACAGCAAGTTTAATAACTCGTTCTACAAATGATATTACTCAAGTTCAAACGTTTATAGTTATGGGATTACAAGTATTAATTAAGGCACCTATACTTGCAGTTTGGGCAATACTTAAGATTGTTGGTAGAAACTGGCAACTCTCATTGGTTACAGCTACTGCAGTACTTATATTAATGATATTTGTTGTTGTTTGTATTGTACTAGCACTTCCAAAGTTTAAGAAACTTCAAGTATTAGTAGATAACTTAAATCGTGTTTCTAGAGAAAGTCTTTCTGGTATATCTGTTACTAGAGCTTATAATGCAGAGAAATACCAAGAAAATAAATTTGAAAAAGCAAATGAAGAGCTTACAAGTGTAAACTTATTTACTAATCGTACTCTGGCAACTTTAATGCCAACTATTACTCTTATTATGAGTGGAGTAAGCCTTGCAATTTACTGGGTTGGAGCAATATTACTTCAAAATTCAAATATGATGGGAAGAATGGAATTATTTTCAGACATTATAGTCTTTTCTTCATATTCAATGCAAGTAATAATGGCATTTATGATGTTAGTTATTGTATTTATTATGCTTCCTCGTGCTACAGTTTCAGCAAAGAGAATTAATGAAGTATTAGATACTGAAGTAAAAATTAAAAATGGAGAATTAAAAGAGTCACCAATTGGAGTTTTAGGTGAAGTAGAATTTAAAAATGTTAGCTTTAAATATCCAGATGCAGATGATTATGTTATAAAGAATATTAATTTTAAAGCTAATAAAGGTGAAACTGTAGCATTTATAGGTGCAACAGGTTCAGGAAAAAGTACATTAATTAATCTTATACCTCGTTTTTATGATGTTACAGAGGGGGAAGTATTAGTTAATGGAGTTAACATAAAAGAGTATGATCAAAAAGTACTTAGAAATAAATTAGGATATGTAGCTCAAAAAGTTACTTTATTTGAAGGAACAATTGAATCAAATATATCTTTTGGAGAATGTGAAAAATCTGAAATTACAAAAAATGATGTAGTTTATGGTGTTTATGCAGCACAAGCAACAGAGTTTGTAGAGAAGTTAGATAACCAATATGAAGCTCATGTTTCTCAAGGTGGTAAGAACTTCTCAGGTGGACAAAGACAGCGTTTATCAATAGCAAGAGCAATAGCTCGTAATCCAGAAATATTAATTTTTGATGACTCTTTCTCAGCTTTAGATTATAAGACTGATAGCAAGCTTCGTAAATTCTTAAAGAAAGAAAGTATTGGAACAACTACTCTTATAGTAGCTCAAAGAATCAGTAGTATAAAAGAAGCAGATAAGATAGTTGTACTAGAAGATGGAGTTATGGTTGGAATTGGAAAGCATGATGAGTTAATGAAAACATGTGAAGTATATAAAGAAATTGCGTATTCTCAACTTTCAGAAGATGAATTAGCGGTTGCTAGGGAAGTCGCTTGTTCAGAACTTTCAAAGGAGGACTATGTATAATGGATAAAAATAAAAAATCTGAAAAAGGTTTAGGTAAGCTTACAACTTATTGTAAAAATCATATACCTGTAATAGTTATAGCACTTATAGCTGCTATTATAGGAACTATACTATCTTTATTTGGTCCTGATAAACTTTCAGAAATGACAGATGTTATGACTGCTGGGTTAATGGGAAATATAGATATGGATAAAATAACATCTATAGGTTTATCACTTATTGCTATTTACATTATCAGTACAGTATTATCTCTTACTCAAGGTTATATTATGGCCACTATAACGCAAAAAGTTTCTAAAAAATTAAGAAGTGATATTTCAGAGAAAATAAATAGACTTCCTATGTCATATTACAATAATAACACTACAGGTGATTTACTTTCTCGTATTACAAATGATGTAGATACAATAGGACAAGCATTAAACCAAAGTTTAGGAACATTAATAAGTGCAGTATGTTTATTCTTTGGATCATTAATTATGATGTTAAAGACAAATGTTATAATGACAATAACTGCAATTTTATCGGTATTAATTGGATTCGTAATAATGATGATAATCATGAAGAATTCTCAAAAGTATTTTGCTATTCAACAAGATTATCTTGGTAAAATAAATGGTCATATAGAAGAAGTTTATTCTGGCCACACTATAATTAAAGCATATAATGCAGAAAATCAAATGGATGAAAAGTTTAGAAGTTTAAACTCTCAATTAAAGACTAGTGCATTTAAAGCACAATTCCTTTCAGGACTTATGATGCCAATTATGAGTTTTATAGGTAATCTAGGATATGTTGCTGTATGTGTAGTAGGTGCAGCACTTGCAATGAATGGAAATATATCTTTTGGGGTAATTGTAGCATTCATTATGTATATTCGTTACTTTACTCAACCACTTTCTCAAATTGCTCAAGGTGTACAAAGCTTACAATCTGCAGCTGCAGCAAGTCACCGTGTATTTGAATTCTTAGAAGCTGATGAAATGCAAGATGAGAGTCATAAAACAAAATCTATTAAAGATGCTAAAGGTAAAGTTGAATTTAAGAATGTTAGATTTGGATATGAGGGTTCAGATAGAATTATAATAAATAATTTCTCTGCAATGGCTAAGCCAGGGCAAAAAATTGCAATTGTTGGACCGACAGGAGCTGGTAAATCAACACTTGTTAATTTATTAATGAGATTTAATGAAATAAATAGTGGAGAAATTTTAATTGATGATACTCCAATAAGTGATTTAACAAGAGAAAATATTCATGATTTATTCTGTATGGTATTACAAGATACATGGTTATTTGAAGGTACTATAAGAGAAAATCTTCTATATAATAAAACTGATGTATCAGATGAAGTAATTAAGAGTGCTTGTAAAGCTGTTGGTTTAGATCACTTTATTGAAACACTTCATGATGGCTATGATACTGTGTTAAATGATAAAGTTAATTTATCAGCAGGACAAAAGCAACAACTTACAATTGCTAGAGCTATGATAAAGAATTCGCCAATGCTAATTTTAGACGAAGCAACAAGTTCAGTAGATACAAGAACAGAGCTTTTAATTCAAAATGCGATGGACAAACTTATGGAAGGTAGAACATCTTTTGTTATTGCTCATAGACTTTCAACTATTAAGAATGCTGATATGATTCTTGTATTAAAAGACGGAGATATTTTAGAGAGCGGAAATCATGAAGAATTACTTGCTAAAAATGGCTTCTATGCTGAACTTTATAATAGCCAATTTGAACAAGTATCTTAAAGAGAATAAAAAAATTATAAGTGGTAGCATTATGCTACCCTTATTTTTATTATATAAATTATAACTATTTATTCGTAGTTATAATAACTTCACTAAGCATTAAGGAATATATAAAGAGATGTAAAAATAAACTAAAATAGTATGTAATAATTATTAAATATAAGGATAGTGTTGAAATGTGAGAAATAGTAAATTCATATCACTAATAAAGATAAATAGTGCAATTGTAATACTTAATATAGTTTTATTTTCTCCAGGTTTATTAAATATAGAAATAGGTGGGACAAGTATTTTAAAAACAGCATTAGGAGTAACTATAATAACTATGAGTATTATAATATTTATCATTGGAAACTATAGTATTTTAATGAAAGAAGATAATGATATTAATATTTATAAGGTAGTAACCAGTGATGATTGTATTGAAGCACTTAATGAAAATAAGTATAAGAAGATATTTTCGAGTGATATAGATATATTATTAGAGCAAATAGATAGAATTGAAAATAAAGTAGACACAATAGAGGATATACTAATACAAAAATTTAGTATATCGGAAATGAGCTATAAAAAGTTTAATTATGTAATCTTAGATATTAAGAATTTATTTTATGTAAATATAAAAAGTATTATAAATAAAATCAATATCTTTGATCAAAATGAATATAAAAAAATAAATAAAAGAATTAATAATGAGACTAATCAAAATAAGATACTAATTGAAAAAATAAATATGTATAAAGAATATATAACTTTTGTAAAAAATGCTATTGAAGATAATGAAGAGATTTTACTAAGGCTTGATAAGGTACTTTTAGAATTATCTAAATTTAATAGTTTAGATGAAGGCGAATTAGAAAATATGTCTGCAATGGATAATATTGATGACTTAATTAGTAAAATAAAGCTTTATAAATAGGAGGATTAGTTTTGAATAAAAAGAATAGAGGAAAAGTTATAGTTCTTTTAGTAGTTATGGGTATTTTAATGTTTGGTTGTGTGTATGGTGGAATTACGCTAAGTAAGAATTGGGGTAAAAGTAAGGATGTAATTTCAATAGAAAGAGCTGAAGATAAGTTAAATGATATCTATGACGATATAGATGTAAATATTATAGAACCACGGAAGGAGCCAATAGATATTGGAGTTTATGATGTAAAAGATACATTACCTGATATAGATAAATATCCAACACAAGTAGATAATACAACCCAAACTTATATTGAAATATTTTCTTCTGGTGAAAAAACAGGCACAGGAAATGATAGTTGGTTAATAGATGTAGCAAATGACTTTAATTCATCTGGTATAAAAGTTAATGGAAAAACTGTTTCTGTTAGGATAAGGCAAGTTTCATCAGGTTTAGGAATGGATTATATAATTTCAGAAAAATATATTCCAGACGCATATAATCCTTCAAATGAGTTGTGGGGTGAAATGATTAAAGCTAAAGGGATGAATATTGAATTATATGATGAAAGAATGGTTGGAAATGTAGCAGGGGTATTAATATCTAAGAATAAATATGCTGATTTAATAGATAAGTATGGTTCAATAAATTTAAAAAATATTACAGATTTAATTGCAGAAGGAGAAATAGCAATGGGCTATACAAATCCTTTTCAAAGTGCTACAGGATTAAATTTTTTAGTATCAACTTTAGTTACCTTTGATTCAAATAATCCATTAAGTGAAAAAGCTATTAAAGGTTTTGAAGCATTTCAAAGCAATATACCATTAGTAGCTCATACAACTTTGCAAATGAAATCTTCAGCAGAGTCCGGAATGTTAGATGGATTTATTATGGAATATCAAACATATATAAATTCTCCAGAGTTAAAAGCTGATTATATATTTACACCGTTTGGATTTAGGCATGATAGTCCTTTATATGGTGTAGGAAATTTATCAGAAGAAAAAAAAGAAGTATTAAAAAGATTTATTGAATTCTATAAGCAAGATAAATATAGTGAATTAGCTTCAAAGTATGGTTTTAATAATTTAAATGATTATAAATGTGAAATTAGTGATTTATCTGGAGATACAATAATACAAGCTCAAAAGTTATGGAAAGAAAATAAGAATGTAAATAAACCTATAGTAGCAGTTTTTGTTGCTGATGTTTCTGGAAGTATGGAGGGTCAACCTTTAAATGAGCTTAAAAAATCTCTTTTAAATGGAGCTCAATATATAGGTGAAGAAAGTTATATAGGAATAGTTACTTACTCAAATGATGTCAATATAAATCTTCCAATTGGAAAATTTGATATTAATCAAAGGTCTTTATTTACTGGTGCAGTAAAGGATATGCAGCCAGGAGGGGGAACTGCTACTTTTGATGGGATAATAGTTGCTATAAAAATGTTATTAGAGGAAAAGGCTAAAAATCCTGATATAAAACCAATGTTATTTGTTTTAAGTGATGGCGAAACTAATCAGGGTAATTCATTAGAGGATGTTCGAGAAATATTAGAATCTATAGAGATTCCAGTTCATACTATTGGATATAATGCAAATATTAAAGCCCTAGAAAGTATTTCAAATATTAATGAGGCAACTAACATTAATGCAGATTCAGAAGATGTTATTTATAAATTAGGTAATCTATTTAATGCAGAAATGTAGATTTAATTTTATATATTGGGAGGGGTTTATTTGGATTTTTCAATGGATATATGTGATGCAGAAGAAATAAAGAAGGAAATAAAAGAAGATATTAAGCCAATGCCAGAAGAGGTTTCAAAATTAAAAGAGTTAAGTAGTAAGAATGCTAATTCTCTAATTAATATAGATATAAGTTCTTTAGAGGAGAGGACAAGCGTATTAAAATCTATAGATGAATTTGGTTTAGATACGATTGAAAAATCATCACATAAGAATGAATTATTACAAGTTACTATTGGAAAATTATCTAACACAGGTGATGAAGGTGGAGATGTTGCCAATGGATTAACAGAACTACAAAGAACATTAAAAGATCTTGATCCAAGTACAATAGATTTTACTAAAAAAGGTCTGTTTGGAAGAATAGCTAATCCAATAAGAAACTATTTTGAAAAGTATAAAAAAGCTGATGAAGTTATAAGTGATATTATTGAATCTTTAGAGAAGGGGAAAACAACATTAAAAAATGATAATACTACTTTAGAAATAGAAGAAGTATCAATGCGTAATTTAACCAAAAAATTAGCTAAGGAAATTGAAATGGGTTCAATGATGGATGAAGAAATCAGCACTATGATAGATATTGCTAAATCTCAAAATGAAGATAATGATAAAATTAGATTTATATCTGAAGAAATATTATTTCCACTAAGACAACGTATAATAGATATGCAACAAATGATAGTTGTAAATCAACAAGGAATTATTGCAATTGAAGTTATAAGAAGAAATAATAAGGAACTTATAAGAGGTGTTGAAAGAGCAAAAAATGTAACTGTATCTGCTCTAAGAACAGCTACTATTGTTGCAAGTGCTTTATATAATCAGAAGATCGTGTTAAATAAAATAAATGTATTAAATAAGACTACAAATGATTTAATTAGTGGAACTTCTAAAATGCTTAAGGATCAAGGAGCTGAAGTTCATAAGCAATCAATTGAATCTAGTATTTCTATTGACACTTTAAAAACAGCTTTTTCAGATACTATGGAAGCTTTAAATACCATCAGTACCTATAAACAAGAAGCATTACCAAGAATGAAGGAAACAATAAATCAATTTAGAGAACTTGTAGAAGAGGGAGAAAAAGAGATATCAAAAATGAATAATTTTAAGTAATTGCAAAAAGATTAAAATATAAAAAAATAAGTTTAGTTTTTATTTGAATCTGTTATATTAAATTGTTGTTGCCAACAATTTAATATAACAGATTTATATATATAAATATTTATAAAATACATATGGTAAGAAATAGAATTTATAATGTATAATAATATTAAATTAAAGGGAATTTATTAATATATAGAGGGGTCATTTATGAGATATTATATAAAATCAAAGTTATTTAAGATTAAAGAAGATTTTTGGGTTAAGAATGATAGTGGACAAGATGTCTATTTTGTAGATAAGGAGTTTTTTAGCTTTGGATTACAATTTAGAGTTATTGAAAACAATAATGAACTATATAAAGTTAAAGAAAAACTTTTTAAATTTATGCCTAGTTATGAAATCTATGATAGTAACGATAATATTATAGCAACTGTAAAAAAACAATTTACATTCTTTAAAGATAATATATTTGTTGAAAGTAATTATGGAGACTTTGAAATCAAAGGTGATATTTGGGATTATAGTTATAGAATAAATTTTAATGGAAGAACTGTTGCTGTTATTGATAAGGAGTTTTTATCATTCACAGATAATTATTACGTTGATACAGATTATGAAAACCATCCTTTTATCATAGCCTTAGTTGTAATTATTGATAATATAATTGATAAACAAAATAATTAGATAACTTGAACTCTTATGTTATAATTAGTTAAAACAATCTATCATCAACACTTTACTTTTTTATGATAGATAATATTAATTAATATATGAAAGAGTGAAAATAATATGCCAGTATATCAATTAACAGAAGAAATAATGTTTCCGAAGCCAGAGTTAGCAGAAGAAGATGGTTTATTAGCAGTAGGTGGAGATTTAAGAGTTGAAAGACTTTTATTAGCATATTGTAATGGGATTTTTCCATGGTATAGTGATGATGAGCCAATATTATGGTGGTGTCCAAAACAAAGATTCATAATAAAACCTAATGAGGTTAATATATCTAAGTCAATGAAGAGAGTTTTTAATAAAGGTGAATTTAAGGTTACTTTTGATAATGATTTTGAAGGGGTTATAAGAAACTGTAAGGAACTTAGAGAAAATAAAGAAGGTACGTGGATAACAAATGAAATAATGTCAGCGTATATAGATTTATTTAAAAATGGATTTGCTACAAGTGTTGAAGTATATAAAGATAAAAAACTTGTAGGTGGTCTTTATGGAGTTAAGATAGGCAAATGTTTCTTTGGTGAAAGTATGTTTTCTACAGTAAGCAATGCATCTAAGGTAGCTTTAATAAGTATGTGTAAAAGACTAGAAAAAGAAGGATATATATTTTTAGATTGTCAGATGCATACTAATCACTTAGAAAGTATGGGTGGAAAATTTGTAAGTTGGGAAGATTTTAAATCTATGCTTCAAGAAGGAATTGAGATTTAATTTACAATATGTATATTTATTAAAGTTTATAAAATAAAAAGGATGTCCTAAAATACATCCTTTTTATTCGCTGTAATTTATAATTCTTTTAAGTACCATACATCACAAGCATAGTGATCGGTTTCAACTAAAGGTTTATCTAACTCAATAAATCCAGATTTTTTATAAAATTTATTTGCTGCAATCATATTAGAAAATGTTTCAAGATAGCATTGTTTATAGTGTTTTTTTGCAAAGTCTAAAGATAAAGCTAATAATTTTTCTGCAATGCCACTACCACGTACTTCTTTAAATGAATACATTTTTTGTAATTCACAAACATTTTCTACACCATGTAGAGGGCCTATACCACAACCAGCAACTATTTTATTATTCTCCTCAACAACATAGTATTTAGACTTTTCCTTTTGATATAATTGAAAGAATCTGCCTAAGTCTGGATCTGTCCAAGCACACCCTGGTTTATTTGCACCAAACTCTATTAAGCAAGTTCTTATAAGATTTTCTACTTCTTTATTATCTTTTTCTTGTATCTCTCTTATTATCACAAAGTTTCCTCCAAAAATAATATTTTACATACTAATATTATATCAAAATGTATAATCTATTAAAATTTTTATTTGAATATGGTATATAATAAGTAATATAATAATATATAATAATTACTATAATGGAATTTTTAGTAATTAGTGTTAAGGGGAAAATGTATGAGCGTAAATGATGTTAAAGAGCATATTCATATAGATAAAGATGGACATATATATACTCATGTTCATAAAGATGATAAAAGTCATACACATAAACATATACATGAGAACACTAAAGCTATTGTAAATAGGTTATCACGAGCAATAGGTCATTTAGAGTCTGTAAAGAGAATGGTGGAAAATGATAGGGAATGTATTGATATATTAATTCAATTAGCGGCTGTAACTTCTGCTTTAAATAATGCTGGTAAACTTATCTTACAAGAACATATAGAGAATTGTATAGTTGTTGCAGTAGAATCAGGAGATAAAAAAGTAATCGAAGATTTAAATAAAGCAATCGTTCAGTTTATTAAATAGAGTGAAAGGTATTACTGAAATATATCAGTAGTATCTTTTTTTATGGAATATATTATTTATACAATTAGAATATAAAATTTGAAAATTTATGATAGTTTAGCTTATAATAGTTAATAAGTTAAATTATATAGGGGGAATACACATGAAATTAGCTATTATTGGCTCAGGAATGATTGCAAATGAGTTTTTATCAATTTATCATAATATAGATGGAATACATATAAAATCTATATATGGAAGAGTTAGTAGTAAAGAAAAGTTAAATAGAATTAAGGATACATATAATATTGAAAATGTGTTTTATGATTATAATGAGCTTTTAAAAAGTGATATCGATACAGTATATATTGCATTACCAAATAACTTACATTATAAATTTACAAAAGAAGCTTTACAAGCTAATAAAAATGTAATAGTTGAAAAACCTATTACAACGAATTATAAAGAAGCATTAGAGTTAAGCAAATTAGCTAAAGATAGAAATCTGTTTATATTTGAAGCTATTACAACTCAGTATTTACCTAATTATAAAAAGATTAAGGAGATAGTTCCTAAATTAGGTGATATTAAAATCGTACAATGTAATTTCTCACAATACTCCAGTAGATATGATAGTTTTAAACAGGGAAATATTCAACCTGCCTTTGATGTAAACTGTTCTGGCGGAGCATTAATGGATTTGAATATTTATAATGTTCATTATGTAGTAGGCTTATTTGGTAAGCCTAAAAATGTAGAATATTATCCCAATATAGAAAGAAATATAGATACATCAGGAATATTAATTTTAGAGTATAAAAACTTTAAATGTGTTTGCATTGGAGCAAAAGATTGTAATTCACCTATATCAAATACTATTCAAGGAAATAATGGATGTATATATCAAAGTACTCCAACTAACTCTTGTGAAGGATTTGAATTGATTACAAATAACGGAGCTAAAACTATATTTAATGAGAATAAATATGCTCATAGAATGATTAATGAATTTATAGAATTTAAGAAAATTATTGAAAATAATGATTTTGAAGCTTGCTATAACATGCTAGAGCATAGTTTAGCAGTTATAGATGTCTTAACTACTGCTAGAATAAAATCAGGAATTATATTTGAAGCAGATAATGTAAAATAATTAAAATTAGTTATTAAATTTTTAAAAGTGATTATACATATGATATAAATATAATTTGCTTAAAATGAAGAAAAATTTCTAAATATATTATAAAAGTAATAAAATCCCAGTAATATCTGAGATTTTATTACTTTTTACTTTATGTAAATTTAGTCTTATTTAAGCTTCTTAATATATAATTACTTTTAAAACTTACTTGATAAATAGTAAATTATGTAATAATCTTAATTAGAAATAATTTAATAAAGAAAGGTTTGAAAAAGATGATAAAACTAATTGTAAAAGATATATTATTTTTAGCACAAAAATCAGAGGATGCAACTAGAGATGATATATCAGTAATTAATGATTTAGTTGATACATTAAGAGCTAATATAGATGATTGTGTTGGTATGGCAGCAAATATGATAGGTATTAAAAAGCGTATTATAGTATTTACAGTAGGAGATATTATTGTTCCTATGATTAATCCAGTTATATTAAATAAAGAAAATATTTATGAAACAGAAGAATGTTGTTTATCTTTAACTGGTTTTAGAAAAACAACAAGATATGAAACAATCGAAGTAGAATATCTTGATAGTAGTTTTCAAAAACAAAAGCAAGTCTTTCAAGGCTTTGTAGCACAAATTATTCAACATGAAATTGACCATTGTAACGGAATAATAATTTAAAATAATAGTATATTATTACCTCATAATTTCAAAGTATTTTGGGAAATTTAAAATAAAATACTTATATTAGAAAAAAGGGGTACTTACAATGAGAAAAACAGTACAAGAACGAGTAATGAAAATAGCAAATATGATAGAAACAATTATTGGAGTACTTCTAATAGTAAGCATATCAATATCAGTAATATATTTAATTTTTGATTTAACATCTATAATTACATTTAGAAATACTATAGAGGAATTTGGTAATTATTTATCAGCCTCCTTTAGTTTAATTATTGGTATAGAGTTTATTAAAATGCTATCAAAGCATACTCCAGAAACAGTAATAGAAGTTTTACTTTTTGCAATTGCAAGGCATTTAATTGTTGAACATGGTTCTAGTTTAGAAAACTTAATTGGAATAGCTTCTATTGCTGCATTATTTGCTATAAGAAAATACTTATTCTTTAATTTTGATGAAGTTGAAAAAACTATTTATAGGGGAAGTGAGCGTGTTAAGAAAATAAACTTATTAGAACATATAGAAATACCTTATGAAAATAAAGAAGACACTCTAGAGGATATAATTTTATATGAAGTTGAGTCTAGAGATTTAGAGTTAGGTGTTGGATTATGTATATATTATCCAGGCTTTGCATTAAAGGTAGAAAAGATAAAAAATAATGTTATAACAAGGGTTGAAATAATACGTTCTATGAATAAAAAATAGTAAAACATAAAAACTAATAATGGGGGGGAATACTTACATATGACCTTTGATAAATTTATAATTTTATTAATATCTATAGGTATATTACTTGGAGCTATTGATAGAATATTTAATAATAAATTTGGTTTAGGAGAAAAGTTTGAAGATGGTTTAAACTCAATGGGTCCTTTAGCACTTAGTATGGTTGGAATAGTAAGTTTATCTCCTGTGATATCTAATTTATTAGGACCACTTATAATACCAACTTTTAAATTCTTCGGTGTAGACCCATCAATGTTTGCAGCTATTTTGGCTAATGATATGGGCGGATATCAGCTAGCTTTGTCTCTAGCAGAAAATAAAGAAATTGCATTGTTTTCAGGATTAATAGTTGCTTCAATGTTAGGATGCACAATTGTTTTCTCTATTCCAGTTGCTTTAGGATTAATAGAAGAACAAGATAAACATTACTTTGCAAAAGGAGTATTAATAGGATTGTCAACAATACCTATAGGATCTATTATTGGTGGATTAATTATGAAAATAAATATAAAAATTCTATTAATAAATGTTATTCCTATTACTTTAATTTCTTTTATATTAATTTTAGGATTGAAATTTTTACAAGATAAAATGATAAAAGCAGTATTATACTTTGGAAAATTTATTTTATGTATTAGTACAATAGGATTAGCAGTTTCTTCATTTGAAAGCCTAACAGGTGTGGTATTAATTAAAGGGATTGCACCTATTCAAGAAGGAATGCAAGTAGTAATAAATATAGGGATAGTTTTATTAGGTACATTTCCAATCTTAACTTTAGTAATAAAACTTTTGGACAAACCATTAAGAAAAATAGGTAAATATATAGGCTTAGATGCTACAAGTGTTGCAGGAATTATTTTTTCTTTAGCAAATGTTATTCCTGTTTTTAAAATGTTAAAAGATATGAATGCAAAAGGTAAAATTATAAATGTAGCTTGGTTAGTGGTAGCTACATCAACTTTTGGAGCACATTTAGGCTTTACAGCTGGAGTTGAACCGACCATGATACTTCCAGTAATAATAGGTAAATTATCTGCAGGGATATGTGCAGTTATAATATCCTTAATTTTTATAGAAGATAAAGATAAAAATATGAGCAGATTTTAATTGGTCATTGAACTTAATAATAAGTTTAATTTATATTTTAATTTAAAAATAAAAGGAGATAATATATGAAAAATAAAAAATATATAATAATAGTGTCTATTATAGTAGGTATATTAGCTTTAGGTGGCCTTTTATTTGTAGTTTTTAGAAATAATAATATTTCAAATGAAAATATAAATGTAGATTATAATAATGGAATTGCATCTGAATCTAATAATAAAGAAATCTTAAGTTTTTTAACTGCTATCTCTGGTGCCAAAGCTGAAGAAATAGAGATAATAAATACTCCAGTAATTGGCGTTAAGGGAAAAATTTCAGTACCTACTGAATCAATAACTAATGGATTAAGTTATTTCTTAGAAAAAACCAATAATAATAAAATGCATAATATAAGAATAGAGACTACCAATGAAAACATAGATATTTATGTAAATTATCAAGTTACTAATAAGATTAGTACACCAATTAAAGTATCAATTAATCCAGTAATAAATGAAAATAAGGATTTAGTTATTAATATTTCAGAAGTTAAAATTCTTGATTTAAAGTTAGCTGACTTTTTCGTTAATTTAGCGTTAAAAACTTTTGTTAAAGATTGGTTTAACGATACAAATATTAAAGTTGAATACGGAGATAATAGTGTTTTAGTTTATAGTGAAAACTTTAAAGGTATAAGTATTGAAAGTATCAGTTTAAAAAATAAAGGTATAACCTTAGATGCTATTATCGATATGGAAAAATTTATAAATTAATCTACTTATATATTTTAAGTGATTTTAAAAGTAATTGCTTAATATCTGTAATTACTTTTTTATTCAATATAGAAGAAAGAATCAAAGCTTTAAGAAATACTATAGGAGATGTTTATATTAATAATATTAGAAAGTAGTACAATATAGTATATAGTGCTTATATATTTATTGGAGGACAATAATGAAAAATTTAATAATTTATGAAAGTAAGTATGGTATTACCAAAAAAAGCGCATATATATTATCGAAAGTAATAGGATACTCAAAAGTATGTACTACAAGTGATTTCGATAAAAAAGATACTAGTTTTGACAATTATATAATTTTATCACCAGTTTATAATGACGCTCTTTATGAAAAAATTAAAACCTTTGTTACAGATAACAAAGATTACTTGATGAAAAAGGATATTTATTTTATTATTGTAAACTTATCAGGAAGGCCAGAGTTCTATCTTAAAGAAATGAAAGAAATATTAAAAGACTCTCTTATACTAATGAAAAATATTAATGGAAATTTGCTACTTAACAAGTTGGATAAAAATGATTATGAAAGTATAGTTAAATTCGTTATCAGTATAAATATGCCATTAGAAGACAGTATAAATTTTGATATTAATCAAGCAATTGAAGTTGCTCTAGATATAAAAGATACTATTGATAATAGATAAAACAGTTTAAAAAATATTTTTAGAAAATTTATTAAAAAAAATAATAATAATACTACATGTGTACTTTCTATCTCCTATAACAATAATAAATGGTCTACACCTATAGAGTATTATTTAGCATAATAATAAGTTCTACTTCATATCACAAGGTGGAATGGAGTTTGCAAATATATTAAGAAATAATAATGTTACTATAGGAATTTTTGATGATTATAAAAATATTAGTAAAGTTAATGGAGTTCAGATATCTGGTAAAGGCTTTATTATTGAAGCTTCAAGTGAATAATTCTCTCTATTTTACTATTTGTTATGGATATTTATACAAAATAATTAAAAAATTTTTTGGAAAAATATTACATTTTGTATTATAATATAAATTGTAGTGATTAAATAAAGTATAAATAGTAGAAAGCTTAATAGCAAAGATAAAAATAAAGGAATTTTTATAACAGATAGGGGAGAAAAACAATGAAGATTATTAGTGTTTGTAATCAAAAAGGTGGCTGTGCTAAAACTACTACAGTAGTAAACATAGCTGCTGAATTAGTTAATTTAGGATATAAAGTTTTGGTAATAGACAATGATTATCAAGCTAACTTAACTACAAGTATAGGATTTAAACCAGATAATGAGTCTTTAGTTAATTGTCTTAGGGGCAAAAAAACTTTAAGAAAAACAATTAAAAAATGTGTAACTTTAGAGGGATTAGATATTATCCCTAGCAATTCTAATATTAGTAATGCAGATTTATCATTAGTAAAGATCAAAAATTGTAAGAGAATATTAAGAAGATTAATTGAAGAAGAAAAATTAGAAAATGATTATGATTATATATTGATAGATTGTCCACCTAGTCAATCTATTACTACAATTAATGCATTAGTTGCAAGTGATAGTATATTAATACCTATGGAAGCATCATTATTTAATATGCAAGGACTTAGAAACTTATCAAGACTTATAAGGTTAATTCAACAAACATTTAATAAGAATTTAAAGGTTGAGGGAATACTACTTACACGTGTAGATTCAAGAACTAAATTAAGTGAAAAATTTAGAGAAGAAATTAAAGCAAATTATAATTATAAGATATTTGATACAGAAATACATCAAAGTAGTATAATCGTAAAGAGTCAAACTAGTGGAATACCAGTATGTATGTATGATCCAAAATGTAAAAGTACTCTAGAATATAGAAATCTTACGAATGAAATTGTAAGTAATAATTGTTTTAGTAAAAAGGTTAGTAGTATTACAACTATAAAAAGTAAGAAAATAATTAATACTGAAACAATGAAAGTAGTATAAGTTAATCTATAGTATAAAAATAAACTCACTTTTTAATATAAAGGTGGGTTTATTTTTTATCTATTATAAAGCTGCAAAGTCTGCTGAAATGGATTTTGCATTAGCTTCATGGGGAGGGGATGATTCACATGAAATAAATGCAGATTATATTTTAAATAAACAAAAAGTATTTTACATATTTTGAATATCTGATTATATTTAAGTACTATTAAGTAATGCCCTAGAATATTATATGGTATACAAAATAAAAATTCTAAATATAATATGAAAAGGATGGATTGTAATGGATAATTTAACTTTCAACATATGTGAAAGAAATGAAAAAGGAGCTAAAGTAAGAAAAAATGGAGAAATTCCGGGAATTGTTTACGGGGAAGATAATAATAAGTCTTTATCTGTTAAGATGACTAAAAGAGATCTTATTAGATTATTAAAATGTCCTAAAAGCTCTGTTATATCACTAAATTTAAATGGTAATTTAAATAAGTGTATAGTTAAAGAAATGCAACAAGATACTTTTGGAAAAATAGTTCATATAGACTTTCAAAGCATAAAGAAAGGTGATTTAGTAAAATTAAAAATACCAGTTTCTTTTGTTGGACAAGAATATCTAGCTTCTAAAGGTCTATTATTAGAATCTTTTCTTTCAGAAGTCGAATTACAAGGAGAAGTAGGTAAGTTTCCTGAAAATTTAACAGTTGATTTAAGAAATCTAGAGGAAGGTAGTCAGGTTTTAGTTAAAGATATAGCTATTCCAAATGAAATGATATTAGAAACTAATATTGATTTATCAGTAGCAAAAATAAGTTCTAATATTAATAAACTAGAAGAGAATACAGAACAGTAAATAATATATTAAGTTAAAAAGATAGTAATGTATCAATAATTACTATCTTTTTTATAATTAAGTAAAGATAGAATTATATTTAAAATAATATATCTTATTTAAATATAAAATAAATATATAATTACTATAACTGCACCATATAAAATAAAGATATAATTACTATAACCGTATAAATAATATTTATTGCACCAAATATTATTCCTAATATTGAATATACCTTCCCTTTTTGTTGAGTTTTTGAGAGTTGAGATAATCCTATTGAACTAAATACTACTGCTAATATTCCTACAATACCAGCAAAGTTCAAAAAGAAAGATATAATACCTAAAACAAATCCAGTAATCGATAAACCATTATATGAGTTTTTACAATTTTGTAATTCATTATTATTTCCTTCCATTTTTTCACCTCCAATATATAAATAGTTAATTATATGATATAAATATTTAATTATGATTAACTTAAAGTAAAAAGTAAGTTTAAAAATTTTAATCACTATAAAAATTTTAAAATATATATTAATAATGATTAAAATTACAATAATCAATGAGGGGAATTTAATAATGAATACTATTAATGTTGGAGATACTTATTACACTATAGAATCAGACCATAGAACCTTACTTAAACTAACTGTAGTTAAAGTTGGTTATGATGGAGATGAGCGTTTAATTTATAAATATTAATTATATTGTTATCTTTAATGTAAAAATATTTTGATTATAGAAATATTTGATTG
>JAFNXG010000163.1 GCA_017383505.1 Clostridium sp. | reverse complement strand
GTCATTGTTTTATTGGCCTACGGCCAACGGGTCGCCGAGGACGGTTGCGCCCTACTAAAAAGCAAACCCTCCGCTCAGTATCATACCAACGAAGGGTTTTCATATGTCACACAAATCCACACTGATTTCAGTATATTTTTTCAATTATTAACATCATTCTTCCATTTCTTAATAAAATGTGCTATAATACCGATGTTGCCACTCCCGGCCTGGCAAACTGGAAAGGGGGGAGTCAGAATGGAAATGTTCATTACACTTTTTCTTACCATCGTGGGCGGTGTGATAGTTGGTCGCATCAACAAATGGCTGGATGGTAAGTAGCCCGGCAACCACAGCCTAGTCAGTTAAGACTATAAAAACCAAGACCTGCATACTCAATATTAGAAGGAATCCTATGGAACTTATCTAATCTCCTTTTTCTTATTTCAATTAACTGTAATGGATTTATAGTTAATCCGAATATTTTATTTTTATCTATTTCATATAACTCTTTAGGTAATTCAACCTCTGGTACTAAAGGAATATTAATTGCTTTAATACCTTTATTAGCTAAATACATACATAATGGAGTTTTTGAAGTTCTTGAAAGTCCAACTAAAACAACATCAGCATTTTTTAATCCTCTATAATCCTTACTATCATCGTATTGCATAGCAAATTCCATAGCCTCTATTCTTTTAAAATAAGCTTCATCTGTTCTCCACATAGCTCCTGGATCATATTGTGGCTGTTGCTCTAAAAGAGATGATGCTACATTTATTATAGGTCCTAAAACATTTATTACTGATAAATTGTTTTCTATACATTTTTGTGTTAAATACTCTCTAACATTTACAGTAATAATTGTTGATATAATCATTGATTTTTCACATGATTTTACATCTATCATAATTTCTTCTACATCTTCTAATGTTTTAATATACGGTATTCTTCTTACTTCTACATTTCCTAAAAATTGACTTGCTGCTGCTTCAGCTACTTGTTCAGCTGTTTCCCCTATAGAGTCTGATACTGCAAAAATTGTTAACATTATTAATAACCTCCTAGTTAATTCATAAAAATCTCATCCCATATATTATTATAACAAGCTCTTCAATAAATTGTTAACATAATGAATTATTATGTTTATTATGTTAAAATTTAAATATACTTATAATAAATTTAGGAGGACCTTATGAAATATTCTTTTAATAAAGATAAATTACTTGTAATTTCGATATTACCAATAATGTGGCTTATATATTTCTTGTTTGAAGTATTTAGCGGTAGAGTTAATGATTTGTACACTGTATTTTTTAATCTTTCATTAATTTTATTATTTTCATTTACTGGCTGGATTATATATAAATTTAGCTTAAAAAATTCTAACGGACTAAAAAATAAACACCTATTAATATTATTTATATGTTTAATGATATTAGATCAAGGAATTAAAATAGTTATAAAGTATAATTATTTTAATGATTATTTTGAAATAATCCCTAATTTTTTATCTTTTCATCCAATAATAAACACGCACGGTTCTTGGCTAAATGCAAGATTTAACTTTAACATTAATTTCCCATCATTAATATTAATTAATGCAATTTCATTAATGCTTTTTATTGAAATCTATAGATACACTAAGATAAAATGCGGAAAAAGTTTTTGGATAGATATGTGCTTTATTTTTATATTTGCAGGTGCTCTATGCTCTTTTATAGATAAAGTCTTTTATGGGGGTAGTTTAGATTTTATTGGAATAAGCAACTTATTTATAGCTGATATAAAGGATATGTATATAAATCTTGGTTTATTATTCTTCATTATGTCTTGTTATAAAAATGGATTCTTTTCTGAAGAAGAAACTACTTTTAAAGATGATTTAAAATCTATAAAAAAATTCTTAATCTTCATAAAAAATGATATATTAAAAATATTAAAAAAGGAAAAGGCTTAAAAAACCTTTTCCTTTTATATATATATTATGCTAAGCAAGTTCTTATTAAAAAATCACTTCTAAATATAGAAGTGATTTTGGTGGCTTACCGGGGAATCGAACCCCGGACACCTTGATTAAAAGTCAAGTGCTCTACCGACTGAGCTAGTAAACCATTTTACCTGGCAACGTTCTACTCTCCCACACAGTCACCCGTGCAGTACCATTGACGCTGTAGAGCTTAACTTTCCTGTTCGGAATGGGAAGGAGTGTTTCCTCTACGCCATCATCACCAGATTTTTTATTAATTTGTCTCTCAACAATTATTTATTATACATATCTTTTCTACATATGTCAACATATTTTTTTAAATAATTTTATTTTTTTAATTTATTTATTGTAATTATTGCAAATTAGTATAATAAATAATTATTTAATATCAATTAAAATATTTATATATATTAAATATTACAATTTTAAAAATAAAAAAGCATTCATTTAGTAATGAATGCTTTTGGTGCGCCATCACGGGTTCGAACCGGGGACACCCTGATTAAGAGTCAGGTGCTCTACCAACTGAGCTAATAGCGCTTATGACCTGGCAACGTTCTACTCTCCCACACAGTCACCCGTGCAGTACCATCGACGCTGTAGAGCTTAACTTTCCTGTTCGGAATGGGAAGGAGTGTTTCCTCTACGCCATCATCACCAGATGCTAT
>JAFNXG010000002.1 GCA_017383505.1 Clostridium sp. | reverse complement strand
GAGATTCTCAATCCTGACCTGCATATTGCAACGGTCAATGAGGCAGGTTCCCTGAAGATAGATATGGTCGTGGAGCATGGCCTTGGCTATGTTCCGGCTGAAAAGAAAAAGACACAGGATCATACCATTGGTGTAATCCTTGTGGATTCTATCTTCTCACCGATTCGTCGAGTAAATTACAAGGTTGAGGATATCCGTGTTGGCGATGCTGTTGACTACGACAAGCTGACTCTGGAGGTATGGACCGATGGCTCCATCCAGCCGGAAAGTTCATTATATACTTGTCCATTATTATCACCAGTTAATAAGATAGTTTTACAAATCCTTCTAACATATAATTTAGCACCAGTATCTAATCTATCCGCTAATAAATCACAGGGATTTCCATCAGCTCTTACTCCAGCACCTAATATAATAACAGTATCACAGTTTGTTGGAAGAGCTTTAATATCTAAGATATATTTATCACCATAAAAATCCATTATAGCAAATACAGTAAAAATAATTGCTAATATTATTAAACAAAAAATCAATACATAGGTCATATAGTATTCCTTCTCGACATTTTTCCTACTATATGATATGTATTGATTTTAAATTTGTACTCTATTTTTATAGTCTCATAATCATTTTCACATGAGGAATATTAACTTCATTATAGGTGTCTGATATAATTTCAAATCCTACTCCCTCATACATTTTCTTTACATATTCCTGTGCAGATACAACTACAGTACTTTCATCTAAATCATTTTTTATAAAATTTAAACAATATTTCATCATTTCTTGAGCTATCCCTTTTCTTCTATAGGTTTCAATAACTAGAACCCTACCTATTGAAGTATATTCATATCCTATATTCTTTGGTACAATTCTACTATAAGCAATAACTCTTCCCTTTTCTTTTAGCATAATATGATAAGATGATTTATCCCTATTATCAAAATCTTGTTCTTCAATAATTTTTTGTTCACAAACAAAAACCTCAAATCTTGATTTAGCTATTTCATACATCTCATCGACAGTTAATTCATCAAATGACTTTATCTCAAAATTCATAATCTTCTCACCTCTTTTATAATATAACTTCTTTAGTTAAAATTAGGGCTTTTCATCTGAAACTCTTTATTCGTTTCACTTATCTTATTTGGCCATTTCCATAAATAATGTACTTAATAGTAGTTAACTCTTTAAGTCCCATAGGTCCTCTAGCATGAAGTTTTTGTGTGCTTATTCCTATTTCGGCTCCAAATCCAAACTCTTCTCCATCAGTAAATCTAGTTGATGCATTAACATAAACTGCTGCTGCATTCACCTTTTGTAAAAACTTTTGAGAACTTTCGTAATCTTTAGTAACTATAGCTTCCGAATGTCCTGAGCCAAATTTATTAATTATATTAATAGCTTCATCTATATCTTTAACTACCTTAACTCCAATTTTGTAATCTAAATATTCGTTATACCACTCTTCATCTGTCGCTTTTATAATTGATGAATCATAAATAATAGAAGATTCATCACCTCTAACTTCTACTTCCTTATCTTTTAAAGCTTTTAAAATTATAGGCATAAATTCTTTTGCTATTTTTTCATTCACTAATAATTTTTCTGCAGCATTACATACAGCTGGTCGTGATGTTTTTGCATTAATAACTATATCTTTAGCCATATTAAAATCAGCATATTCATCTATATATATGTGACAATTTCCAGTTCCAGTTTCAATTACAGGAACAGTAGCATTTTTTACTACAGCCTTTATAAGTCCTGCTCCACCTCTTGGAATTAAAACATCTATATAATCATTTAATCTCATCATTTCAGTAGCAACTTCTCTACTAGTATCTTCTACTAACTGAATTGAATCCTCTGGAAGTCCTACAGATTTAAGTCCTTCTACTAAAATTTTAACTACAGCCTTATTAGAATTAATAGCTTCACTTCCACCTCTTAAAATAACTGCATTACCTGATTTAAAGCAAAGTCCGGCTGCATCACTAGTTACATTAGGTCTTGCTTCATATATTATTCCTATAACACCCATAGGTACTCTTTTTTGACCTATTTGCAATCCATTCGGTCTAGTCCACATTCCTAAAACTTCCCCCACTGGATCTGGTAATGAAGAAACTTGTCTAAGACCATTAGCCATGCCTTCTATTCTTTCTGAATTTAATTCCAATCTATCTAACATAGATTTTGATGTACCTCTTTCTATAGCAGCTTGTAAATCTAACTTATTTGCGCTAATAATTTCATCTTTATTATTAACTAAAAAATCTGCCATAGCATTTAAGCCTTTATTTTTTTCAGCTGTACTTAAATTTCCTAATATAAAAGAAACTTCTTTTGCTTTTTTTCCTTTAATATTTAACTCATTCATCATACTTATCTCCCTTATAACCATTATTTTTTTATAAATAAAGTTCCTATATCTTTACCACTTGTGATATCTAATAATATAGATGGATTTTCTCCATTAGCTAATACCATATTACATCCTGCATTTGTAGCTCTTTTAGCTGCTGTTAATTTTGTTGCCATTCCACCAGTTCCAAGATTGCTTCCTGCACCACCTGCACAAGCTTCTAATTCTGGTGTAATATCTTCAACAACCCTTATCAATTTTGAATCTGGATTCTTTCTTGGATCTGAATCATAGAAACCATCTATATCTGATAATATAATTAATAAATCTGCTGATATTAAATTAGAAACTATTGCAGATAAGTTATCATTATCTCCAAATCTAACTATATTTTCTATCTCATCTATAGAAACAGTATCATTTTCATTTACTATTGGGATAATCTTATTTTCTATTAATGTTTCAAAAGTATTTACAACATTTTCTCTTATATGATCATCTTCAACAACATCTCTAGTTAAAAGCACTTGTCCTACTATATGACTATACTCCCCAAAGAACTTACTATAAATATGCATAAGTTCACATTGTCCTACTGCTGCAACTGCCTGTTTTTCTTTTATACTCTTTGGTTTTTCTTTTAATTTTAGCTTATTAACCCCAACAGCAACTGCACCTGATGATACAAGTACAACTTCTTTTCCAGAATTCATTAAATCAGATAGTACTCTTGTTAGCTTTTCTATTCTTGTTAAGTTTATATTTCCATTATTATGAGTAAGCGTTGAACTTCCAACCTTGACTACTATTCTATTACAATCTTTTATTTGATTCCTATAATTCATTTTAATCATCTCCCGAGCCCTAGTTTATTATCTAATATTATAATTATCTTCTTTAGTATTTACCATAAGAACTTACTTTATATTTTAATTCCAAACTTACATTGATTTTAATTTATATGCATAAAAATTAAAGTTTATGAATTTTTATAAGTTTTTATGCATAAAAACTATTGATTTCTTATATTTTTACATTTAAAATTAATTTTATGAATAATTATAAATTTTTGTGCATAAAGGAGAAGAAAATGGAAATTTCAAAATTAAAACCATTTGATAATAATAATGTTTCTTTTAAAGATAACTTAAAGTTTATAATTCCTTCATTAATTGGTATCCTATTATTTATGATTCCTGTTAAGTATGAAGGAGATATAACAATTCCTATAGCTATCTGTTCAGGAAAATTAGTTGATTTTCTTGGTAGTTATTTAGTTTATATAATTACTATTACAATGGCTATATCAGCTATTTTTACTTTTATAGGTACAGTATTAAAACCTAAATTTATCACAAATAATAAGTTTTTAAGCTCACTTTTCACTACTACACCTTTATGGTTAGTAATAAGATTTTTAGGTGGTATATTCGGAGTACTTGCTACTTTTGAAATAGGTCCTGAATTTATAATTAGTGGGGATACAGGATCATTTGTATTACATGATCTATTAACTGTATTATTCTCTATTTTCTTATTTGCAGGTCTATTTTTACCATTACTTCTTAACTTCGGGTTATTAGAGTTCTTTGGAGCACTTTTAACAAAAGTAATGAGACCTTTATTTAAGCTACCTGGTCGTTCATCAATTGATTGTATTACTTCTTGGTTAGGTGATGGAACTTTAGGTATAATGTTAACTAGTAAGCAATATGAAGATGGATTTTATACGCAAAGGGAAGCTGCTACTATAAGTACAACATTTTCTGCAGTTTCAATAACATTTAGCTTAGTAGTTATCAATACTGTTGGACTTGGAAATATGTTTATTCCGTTCTATTTAACTGTAACCTTCGCTGGAATAGTTGCTGCTATTATAATACCTAGAATTTATCCTTTATCAAAGAAGAAAGATATTTATTATAATGGTGAAAGTAAAAAAATAGATGAATCTATTCCTAATGAATATACAGCATTATCATGGGGATATGAAAAGGCTATTGAAAAAGCTAGCACTAATTCTAGTTTTGTAGAATTCTTTACTGAAGGCTTAAAAAATGTTTTAGATATGTGGATTGGAGTTCTTCCAGTTGTTATGGGACTTGCTACAATAGCTCTTATAATTGCAACTTATACTCCAATATTTAGAATACTTGGATTACCATTTGTTCCGATTTTACAATTATTACAAGTACCTGAAGCACTTGCTGCTTCTCAAACACTAGTTATTGGATTTGCAGATATGCTACTTCCTTCAATTGTTGCTTCAACAACTATAAGTAGCGAAATGACAAGATTTATAATAGCTGCAGTTTCTGTAACTCAACTTATTTACCTATCTGAGGTTGGTGGAGTTTTACTTGGTTCAAAAATACCAGTAAATATAAAAGATTTAATAATTATTTTTATAGAGAGAACTTTAATAACATTACCTGTTATAGTTTTAATTGCAAATATAATTTATTAATATATTTAAAAAGCTATCGTCTTACGATAGCTTTTTATTTATTAAAAATAAAAAACAAGTAAACTATAAAGTACACTTCTAATATTTAATATGGTGACCTGTAGGGGAATCGAACCCCTGATTTCACCGTGAGAGGGTGACGTCTTGACCTCTTGACCAACAAGCCTTACTGTAAATTATTCACTTCACAGTATTAATATTACCATATTTTTGAAAAATATTCTAGATATTTTTTCCATTTTTTATTTTTAATTTTCTATACCTATTATATGCACTCATAATTTCTTGCTTTCTAACTACAGCAAGACTTCCATTTCCACCTTTAGTACTATCAATACCTATAAGATTATTATTTATTTCTTTAAGTACTATATCTATAACTTCCGATAAGGTTAAGTTTTTACCCATTAACTTATTTTCAATATATTTCATTACGCTACCAATAGTATTTAACTGTTCACTATCTACTATTTGTTCTACTGCTCTTAAATCTATGTTATCTCTATTTATAGAAATAACATCCTTACCTAATACTTTTATTTTAACTCCCTTAGGACCAGATTCTATACATCCCTTTAAAACTATTCTATTAAAATCTATTTTAATATCTAAATCTTTACTATGCTCTATATTACCTTTACTTAAAGCCTTTGCTTTTTCTGTAACCTCAAAAGGTTCATAATTATCCATTTGAATAACTAAATCTGCAATATCAAAAAAGTCTCCTGAGCTTCCTGCTACTAATACTGTAGATATATTTTTTTTATTATAAAGGCTTTTTGCAACATCAATAAATGGAGTTATTGGTTCCTTATCCCTTGATATAAGTTGTTGCATAATACTATCTCTAATCATAAAATTAGTTGCTGATGTATCTTCATCAATTAAAAATAACTTTGTACCACTTTCAATTCCCTCTATTATATTCGCTGCTTGTGATGTACTTCCACTTGCATTTTCTGTATAGAAATTAACAGTATTTTTCCCATTAGGAAGATTATTTATAAATAATGATATATCTGTTTTTGTTATTGCTCTTCCATCTTCAGCTCTAACTTTTAAAGCAGTACTATCAGTAATAACAAACTCTCTTCCATCGCCTTCAATATGATTATATACTCCTAACTCTAAAGCTTTAAGTAATGTAGATTTACCATGATATCCACCACCAACTATTAGTGTTATTCCTTCCGGTATTCCCATTCCCTTAATTATTCCTCTATTAGGAGTATTAAATTCTACCTCTAAATTTTTAGGTGATTTAAACCTCTTGCTATTTCTTAAAGGCTTTTGAGAAATTCCACTTTCTCTAGGTAATATAGAGTTATTAGCTATAAATGCTACTAACTTTTTGTTTTTAAGTTTATTTCTAATAAATTCTTGATCTTGTACTAGCTCTATTCTTTTAATTAATTCATCAATGTCTATATTATTATAAATTAAAGTATTTTCCATTATATTAGGTAAAATATTAAATAATATCTTTTCTAATTCTGACGATAATACACTTCTACCCCTGGCTGGAAAACCTATATAAAATCTGGCTTCTATCTTTTCATTATCTATTATTATAGACGTTCTTTCTAGTATTTGCTGAGAACATTTACTTATTTCTAAAAGTCCACTTTTTCCAGATCCGAATATTTTCTCTCCATATTTATATATATTTTTACTAAATAATCTAGTTAAAAAATCAGATACTGCAACTTTTTTATACTTTTCGTCATATATTGATTTTGGAAATTTATTAATCTTATTTTCTACTATTATTCTAACTCTGGATGGTGAAGCAAATGGATCACCCTGTACATGATCTATGCTTAATATGTAATTATTAAACTTATATTGTCCTTCTAAGTCCTTATATAATTTATAGCTACGCCCATTAATTTTATCTAATTGTTTTTTTAAATCATTTGAATTCTTCATTAATTAACCCTTACTCAGTAAAAAATTCATCAATTAACTTTTCACTCATCCTTCTATACATATTGCTCATATTTACTAAAGAACATAATAATAAAAATTTTTTTTCAAAATTTTCATCTACTAGTTTACTTTTATTAATTTTATTATTTATATTATTAACTTTATTAGTAACATCATTTATAAATATATTTTCATCATTACTACATTGTTCTAGAAAATATGAATATAATTCTCTTATTGTACTTTTTTCATCTTCTGATTTATTTATAATTTTATCTAACGATAATTTTATATCATTAATAGATAATACACCCTTTAAATTGTAAATTAAAGACATTAATATTATATGCTCCTTAGAATACTTCTTATTTTTTATTGGAAATAAAAGTTTTCCCTTAGCATAATTGTTAATCATAGTTTTAGTTAATATTTTTTCATCTTCATTTCTTTTTTGATCGCTTAATTTTGATTCAAATAATTGTATTACCTGATCCATATATAAATCTATTTCAGGTACTTCATCTAATTTTATATTACTATCAAATTTTATATTATTTAATAACTCTAATGTTTCCATAGCTTCCTCCATATAGTTTTAAAAACCACTTCTTATCTTTATAAGTTTAATAATAATAGTATTTACTAATATTTTCAAGAAAAAACTATATATTTAATGATAATTCCCTTAAATCCCCTGTTATAAATTTTGACTCTTATACACAAATAATAAATAATGTTAATATAATAATATGTAGTTTTCAAAACTATATGATAAATTGAGAGGTGTTTATTTTATGTATAAAAAATTAAGAGAACCTATTAACTCTATTACTCATTTTGTTGGTGCTGGATTGTCATTTATTGCTTTAATAGCAATGCTAGTTAAAGTTGCTATATCTGCTCCTTCAGTAATTTCAATATTATCAGTTACAATATTCGGAATTAGCTTAACTCTTTTATATGCAACTTCTGGAACGTACCATGGAATAATTTCAACTGAAAAAGTTATAAAGTTTTTTCAAAAATTAGATCATTCTATGATTTTTGTCTTAATTGCTGGCTCATATGCACCATTTTGCTTAATTTCTATTGGAGATAAGTTTGGTTTTACAATGTTTTTAATAATGATTACTCTTGCTATCGTTGGAATAATATTTAAACTTTGTTGGTTTAATTGCCCTTGTTGGGTTGATAGTGTAATGTATATAGGAATGGGTTGGATTGCTTTGTTTATGATTAAACCTTTAGCCGCTATCTTACCTGGAATAAGTTTATTTTGGTTAGTTCTTGGTGGAATTCTCTATACAATTGGAGGAATCATTTATGCAACTAAATCTAAAAAATTAACTATAGGAAATTGGGGGTTTCACGAAATATTCCATATATTTATATTACTTGGTAGTTTAAGTCATTTTATTTGTGTATATACTTATGTAATATAACTAAAATTTATTTTGAGGGGTTTATATAATGTTTAATCTTAATTTATATGAAGAAGGCATAGAAGTTGGTATAGAAAAGGGTCAATATTTACTATTAATTAAATTATTAAGAAAAAAACTAGGAACAATATCTAAGAACTATATTAATAAACTTGAAAGCTTAGATAATAAAAAAATTATTACTGTAGCTTTAAATATTTTTAATATTGAAAGTATTGAAGATTTAGATAGATATCTTATTTAAACTTCTATATAAAACCCTTACAATATCTTTATTGCGAGGGTTTTATAATTATATATTTTTATATTAATTATTTTTTAGATATTAAATCATTTTATGTATATAAAAATTTTATAATGATTTTTTTTGAAAAATTCTCACTAATTCACTATGATAATATTATTTATTTTTATGAAAAGATAATTAGTTTATGTTATAATATCGAAAGAATAAGAAATGAAATGAGGTATGTTGAGTGATAAATGTTTTAAATGTAAGTTTAAGATATGGTTCTCGTAAACTATTTGAAGATGTTAACATCAAATTTACTCCTGGTAACTGTTACGGTGTTATCGGAGCTAACGGTGCTGGAAAATCTACATTCTTAAAAATATTATCAGGAGAGGTTGAACCAAATACTGGTGAAGTTATAATTGCTCCAAATACAAGAATGTCTGTATTAAGTCAGGACCACTATAAATATGATGAATTCCCTGTTTTAGAAACGGTTATAATGGGTAATGAAAGATTACATACAATAATGAAAGAAAAGGATGCTTTATATGCTAAACCTGATTTCTCAGATGAAGACGGAATTAAAGCTGCTGAATTAGAAGGCGAATTTGCTGAATTAAACGGTTGGGAAGCTGAATCTGAAGCATCATCTTTATTACAAGGTTTAGGAATCGGAACTGATGCACATTACAAATTAATGTCTGAATTAACAGGTGCTGAAAAAGTTAAAGTATTACTTGCTCAAGCTTTATTCGGCAACCCTGGAATATTAATCCTAGACGAGCCTACTAACCACTTAGATATTAAATCAATTAAATGGCTTCAAACTTTCTTAGGTGATTTTGAAGGTACAGTTATAGTTGTATCACACGATAGACACTTCTTAAACGAAGTTTGTACTCATATGGCTGACGTTGACTTTGGTAAGATAAAACTATACGTTGGTAACTATGACTTCTGGTATGAATCAAGCCAATTAGCTACTCAAATGGCTAAAGACCAAAATAAGAAAAAAGAAGAAAAGATTAAAGAATTACAAGACTTTATTGCAAGATTCAGTGCTAATGCTTCTAAATCTAAGCAAGCAACATCTCGTAAGAAGTTATTAGATAAAATTACTTTAG
>JAFNXG010000162.1 GCA_017383505.1 Clostridium sp. | reverse complement strand
TTAATGGTGGTCAATAATTATGAAGAATTAAGTAAAGTTGCTGCTAAGGAATTTTCAAAAGTTATAAAAGAAAAAGAAAATGCAGTCTTAGGCTTAGCTACTGGAGGGTCACCAGTAGGTATGTATAAAGAGTTAATAAAAATGTATGAGCAAAAAGAATTAAACTTTTCAAAAATAACAACTGTAAACTTAGATGAATATATAGGGTTAAATCCAGAGCATAATCAAAGTTACAGATACTTTATGAATAATAATTTATTTAACCATATTAATATAGATAAATCTAATACATTTGTACCCAATGGATTAGCAGAAGATTTAGAAGCTCAATGTAAAGAGTATGACCAAAAAATAGTAGAATTAGGTGGAATAGATATTCAACTTTTAGGAGTTGGAAATAATGGACATATTGCTTTTAATGAACCAAATAATGAATTATCATCTGGAACTCATATAATATCTTTAACTGATAATACTATAGAAGCAAATGCAAGATTTTTTGATAATATTGATGATGTTCCAAGAAAAGCTATTACAATGGGTGTTGGAGGAATAATGAAGGCTAAAAAAATTATCCTTATAGCATCAGGGGAAAGTAAGGCTGAAGCAATAAAAGGAATATTCTCAGGAAAAATAACTACAGCAAATCCTGCAACAATGTTACAAATGCATAGAGATGTTACTGTAATAGTTGATGAAGCAGCTGCTAAATTAATTAATAAATAATAAAGTAATGTAAAAAATAAATCATAAGAAGTTAATTCTTATGGTTTATTTTTTATATTTATATTTTTTTATATATTAATTATGATATATTATATAGAGGAATTGGAATAAAGTTATAATTTATATAAAAATATTTACTTTAAATTGCTAATGAGTTAATAATAGGATTTTAAAATATATATAAGAGTGGTGAAAAATTTGGCTAAGATAAAATCTGTATTTATATGTCAAGAGTGTGGATATGAGTCGCCAAAATGGATGGGAAAATGTCCAGATTGTAGCAATTGGAATACCTTTACTGAAGAGCAAGTAGTTCAGCAAAATAAAGCAGTTAAAGAAGCAATAAAAGTAAGGCAGTTATCCAGAAAACCAATTAAAAAATTATCAGAAGTAACATCTAGTAAAAGTGATAGAATTGTTACAGGAATAAGTGAATTCGATAGAGTTATGGGTGGTGGTATAGTTAAAGATTCAATCACCATAATTACAGCTAGACCTGGAGCTGGTAAATCGACTTTATTACTTCAAGTTGCAGATAATATAGCAAGAAGTGGACATAAGGTAATTTATGCATCAGGCGAAGAAAGTGACAGCCAAATAAAAAATAGAGCAGATAGAATATTAGATAAAATAAACGAAAATATTTGGGTGGTTCAGGAAACTAGTATGGATAATGTAGTATCTGCAGTTGAAGAAGTTGATCCAGATTTATTAATAATAGATAGTATTCAAACATTTACAATGGAAAGTTCATTACCTGCAAGAGCAGGATCACCAACACAAACAATGGAGTGTGCAAATGAACTTTTAAGAATTGCAAAAGACGATAAAAGACAGCGCGCTGTAATAATAGTTGGACAAATGACTAAATCTGATGAATTAGCAGGACTTAGAGCATTAGAGCATTTAGTTGATACCGTACTAATTATAGAGTGTGATACGGACGAAGAGTTAAGAGGATTAATAAGTTCAAAAAATAGATTTGGAAGTACAGGAGAAACAGGATTTTTCCAAATGTCTGAAAGAGGAATGATGTCAATTGATAATCCATCAGAGTTTTTTATGACTAAGAGAGAGGATGGAGAAATTGTTTCTGGAAGTACTTTAACAGTTATAAAAGAGGGATCTAGGCCAATAATTACAGAGGTAGAAAGCTTAGTTTCAAAAACTTTTACTCCATATCCTACAAGGATAGGTGAGACTCTAGGAAAAGATAAGTTAAATACATTAATATCTATATTAGAGCAAAGAGGTGGAATAAATCTTTATGATAAAAATGTAATTATAAAGACTACTGGAGGAATGAGGATAAAAGAACAGGGAATTAATTTAGCAGTTATTATGAGTATAGTTTCATCAGTAAAACAGAGAGGAATAGAAGCCAATATTGCATTTATAGCTGATGTAGGGTTAACAGGAGAGTTGAAAAAGGTTCCATCTATAGAGATAAGGGTTAAAGAATTAGCGAGAATGGGATTTAAAAAAGTATATGTGGCTAAAGATTCTTTTAGTAAAGATGTAAAAATCCCTAATATAAAAATAATGGCATTAAAAACATTAAATGATGTCATAGCAGATGTATATAAATAAGAAAAAATAAATTATTAAGAAAATACATGAAAGTAATAGATTAGGTGATTAACATGAGAATTAAGGATGATAAGGAAATAAAAAATATATTAAAAATAGTAAGCCCTGGTACAAATTTAAGAGAAGGATTAGAGAATATCTTAAGAGCTAAAACAGGAGGTTTAATAGTTTTAGGAGATTCAGAAGAAGTAATGAATATAGTAGACGGAGGGTTTAATATAAATTCAGAATATACTCCTGCATATATTTATGAATTAGCTAAGATGGATGGAGCAATAGTATTAAGTCAAGATTTAAGAAAAATCGTTTGTGCAAATGCACAATTATTACCAGATCCGTCTGTAACAACGTATGAAACAGGAACTAGACATAGAACTGCACAAAGAATAGCAAAACAAACAGATACTATAGTTGTTGCAATATCTCAAAGAAGAAATATTATCACTATATATAAAGGAGATATAAAATATATATTACAAGATAGCAGTGTAATATTAGCAAGAGCAAATCAGGCAATTCAAACCTTAGAAAAATACGTAAATGTGCTAGAAAGAGTAATAAATAATTTAAATATATTAGAATTCCAAGACTTAACTACTATTTTTGATGTGGTAACTGCAATACAAAGAACTGAAATGGTAATGAGAATAGTTGAAGAAATAAAAAGATATATATTAGAACTTGGAAATGAAGGTAGACTTATTTCTATGCAACTTAATGAATTGGTAAGATATATAGAGAGAGATGGTTTACTATTAATTAGAGATTATTGTGGGGAAAATACAGACTATAATAGTATATATAAAGAAATACAAAAGTTAAACTCTGAAGAATTAGTTGACTTAGAGATTATAGCAAAAGTATTAGGATTTGGAGGAGTACCTTTAGTAGATACTTTAATATCACCAAAAGGATATAGAATATTATTTAAAATTCCTAGAATACCAACAAATATTATTGAGAATTTAATAAAACATTTTAAAGAGCTAAAGTATGTAATAGATGCTAGTGAAGATGATTTAGATCAAGTAGAAGGCATAGGAGAAGCAAGAGCTACAGCAATAAGAAGTGGGTTAAAAAGAATTAACGAACAAATTAATTTAAAAAAGGAACTTTAATAAAACTGAGAATAATTTTAAGAAAAGTTGGCAAAAATATACAAGCAGGCAAAACCTGCTTGTAAATTTATCTAAAGCTAAATTTACCTAAGGTATTAATTTTGTCGCTTTCTTTTAAAAGAGCATCATAAAGATTTATATCAAGAATGTTACAAAGTGATGTAAGATAGAATAAATTATTACCTATTTCTCTTTCTATAATTTCACGACAGTTTTCACATAAACAACCATCTATATGAGTTTTTAAACATTCAGATAAATCTTCTAATGAGTTGTCTTCAGTTGGCAGACATTGTTTTTTTGCATTTATTGTAATACAACCGCAGTTTGTAACAGCTTTGGCTACTGCTCTATTAATTCGAGAACTAGATTCAGTATATTTAGTTAGAACATCTAGAATGCTTTTGTGTCTTAGTAGAGATTCACTGACGTCATTTTGAAAGCTATCAAATATAATGTCTTTCATTTGC
>JAFNXG010000161.1 GCA_017383505.1 Clostridium sp. | reverse complement strand
GCTTTATTCCCATTGTCATTGAATTTTGTATCATTGTAATATCTGTAGTTAATCTTGTAATTAATGAAGCAGTACTAAACTTTTCTATATTCTTAAAAGAATAAGTTTGAATCTTTTCATATTCAGCTTGTCTAATTTCTGCACCAAATCCTTGACCTGCTATAGCTGAAAACTTTGATAATCCAAGACCAAAGCTTAATGATATAGCTGCCATAATAAGCATTAATAATCCCATTTTTATTGTATATCCTGTATCTCCTGAAGAAATACCAACGTCAACTATTTGCGCCATAACTAATGGAATTAATAATTCAAAAATAGCTTCTAATGCTGCACATAAAACTGCTAATATTAGGGGAGTTTTATATTTTTTCATATAAGGAGCTAATTTTTTTATCATATTTTTCACCTCTTCTTTATATGTATTTATAAACATATTTTCTATTTTTATGTAAACATTATTGCTGATGTAATTTCTACTTTTAATACATCAACCTTCATGCTTTTTTACAATTTTATAAATTAACTTTAACATAAATTAGACAAATACATAGCAACCTATGTATCTTAGCATTGAATTTTTTGGAAGTCAATATTCAGCTATTCTTATTTGTTAATATATTTAATATTAATATTTTTATAGATTTTATGTCATATTATGTTATAATTTTATTGTATTGTAATTAATAGGGGGTATTGTAAAAAATGAGAAAAACTAAATTGTTAAGTATGTTTCTTGCTATAACATTAGCTATTACTCCAGTTACTGTTACTGCAGAAACATCAGAAGTATTGTTTCCAATTAATTATACTTCTGAAGATGGTAGCTATACTGCTACAAAAATATCACATCCTAACGATGATGTAATGCAGCCAGATGGAATAGTTGATTATGAAAATGGTATTAATGACCGTGGTGAAAATTATTCTTGGTCTGCTGTAGGCTATGGAGATCATATGTATGTTGGTGTTCTATATGGTGCAATTTCACAAACACTACAAATAATTGCTGCTCAAAACAATATAGATTATTCTATATTTAAAGCATCTATTGATGTACTTTTTAATGGAACTCTTTTCATGGATGATGAAGAAAATAATCCTGAAAATAAAAATAGAAGTATGCTTCTAAAAATAAATACTAAAACTGGTGAAGTAAGTATAGTTGTTCCTCCAGGTGCAGGTTCATATAGAGCAGGAATAGAATATAAAGATAAACTATACTTTGCTGTAACTAGTGGCCAACCTTATTTATTAGAAATAGATCCTAAAACTGATACTACAAAAAGGGTATATACTAGCCAAAAACCTTCTGATCCTTTTATTTCAGTTGGAATACGTGGTCTTGCTGTTGTAAATGATAAACTTGTAGCCAGCATGATTGGTGATGGTGGGGCATATATAGTTGCATCTGATAATCCATCTGCAGGAGAATCTTCTTTTGATATAATTGCTACTCAAGAAGATTTATTAGACTATCCTGCTTATTACTATAATGATAGTATCTTTGGTGGAGCCATTTGGGATATGGTTGAGTTTAACAATAAACTTTACGTAACTGTTGTTACTGGTAAATCTGGTAATAAACAAGCATTTGCTATGTTCTGTGGTGAAGAAGATAAGACTACTGGTCAATGGAATTTTGATTTAATTATTGGTGATGAAAATGACGGTGCTAAATATCCATATGGATTAGGTGCTGATAGATCTGGTGCTGCAAACCTTTTTGTTTATGATAATCATTTATATATTGGTGGATATAATGATCCAATGGTAGCATTGCCTTCAGTTCTTAATATGGATTTTGAAGAAATATATAAAGATTTATCTTCACCTGTATGTTTATGGAGAATGGATACAGATGAAAATATAGAAATGGTTGCTGGAGAATCAAATGAATTATTCCCAACTGTACTTGGTAATCAATCTGCAGGTTTTGGTAGTAACTTAAATCAATATGTATGGAGAATGGCCGAGTATGATAATAAACTTTATGTTGGTACGTTTGATATTGGTAGTTTAGCATATCCACTTATGCAATTTACAAATGGTGATGTACTTCAAATGACACCTGAAGAAATAACATCACAAATTAATTATATTAAAATTTTATTAGATTTAATTAAGGAAAAGAGTGATACTACATCTGATTTAGTTGATGGTACCATCACTGAAAACATTGATGCCATTGATAATGCTGCCTATAATACCGTTGATGAATCTACAGATATTAATACTAAATCTAGTAATTCTGAAGAAGCTGAATATATTAATTCACTTTCAAATGAATCTCAAGATGATGTAGAAAATTCTTTAACTGAATTATTTAATGGATTATCAGAATTAGAAACAGTGTTAGATAAAGAAGCATATTCTGAAATTGAAACTTATGGTTTATCTGATTCGTTACTTAATATTTATCAAAATCTAGTTAATGAATATTTAAAAATACGTGATTTATTACCAGAATATTTAGTTGAAGTACTAGATAAGACTCTAAATCAAGATTCTGTTGATAATTTATTCTATTTCTTTGAAACTTGCAAGTATTTAAGTCAAGGAGAGCGTGGTTTTGACTTACTTGTATCTGATGATGGAATAAACTTTAAAACAATTACTACTAATGGATTTGGTGATCCTTATAATCATGGTTGTCGTGTATTTGCTATAACTAATTCTGGATTAAGCATAGGTACTGCTAATCCATTCTATGGTACACAAGTTTGGAACTTAACTGACAATGAAAGAGGTACTATTCTTAATTCTATAATTAAGAATTCTGAAGTAACGTATAATAAGAATCCTGAGGCTTCTGAAAATAAAACTGTCTCTTTTGATGTTGATTTCAATGGAAATACATTAAAATCAATTCAATTAAACTATAATACATTAAAAGAAGGAACTGATTATTCAGTAACTGATAACCAAATTATATTAAGTGAAACTCTTCTTAATTCTTTAGAAGTAGGTACTTATTCACTTAGCTTTACTTTTAGTGCAGGAAGCAGAGCCAACGCAGTATTACATGTAATTGATGAAGCTGATTCTAATAATTCAGATAGCAATTCTGGTACTGATACTGATACTGGTAATGTAATTAAACCTACAAAGCCAAATAATACAAATAAATTACCTCAAACAGGTGCTTTAGTTTCAAGTGCTGTAATT
>JAFNXG010000160.1 GCA_017383505.1 Clostridium sp. | reverse complement strand
AGCTGCAACTATAAGTATTGTAATAAGTCCAACAGCATGAATTATAACAACAGAATATGTACTTCCTACATTGCTCTCCAATGTTCCATTAAAAGAAAGCATTATAGAAATAATTGCCCCAATAAATAATGCTAAAATATTATACATATAAAATCCTCCTATAAAAATTCTATCAATCATACTATCAGATATTAAGATTACTTAATAGGCTATTTGTCCTATATGTACTTTAATAGTATAATTTTTTTATCAAATATAGAATTATACTATATAAATTAAATTATTTTAAAGGAGTCCTTATGAAAAAGATAAATGACATATCTTTAGTTAAATATTATGTGAATACCTATAATTTATTTAATTACTTAAATAATGATTTACTAAACTGTTTAGAACTTCATGAGTTCTCTAAAGATGAATTTCTATGCACTTTAAACTCTAAACTTTCTTATATGTACTTTTTAGTAGAAGGAAAATATAAAGTTACAACTCTTTTATCAAATGGAAAGTCACTATTACTTTGCTTTAATACACCTCTTTCAATTATTGGTGATATTGAGCTCATTGAAAATCCGTATGTTGATTGTAACGTTCAAGCATTAGAAAGCTGCATATGTCTTGCTTTACCTTTATCTAAAATTAAACAATATGGATATAATGATGTTCTATTTCTTAAATTCATAATATCTTCATTACAAAAAAAGCTTAGACATAACTCTGCTTATATGAGTATAAATATACTTTCCCCAATAAAAAATAGATTTGCAAGTTATTTAATCTCATCCTTGCCATCTAGAGATTCAAAACCAGCTATTGTTGATATAGATGGAGTAAATAATCTTGCTGATCTTCTTGGCTCAAGTTATCGCCATTTAAATAGAGTTATTAAAGAATTATCTGATGAAAAAATAATAAAAAAGACTAAAAACTCAATACAGATTCTTAATATAGATAGTTTAAAGAACTTAGCTAAAGATGAATATGTATATTAGATTTTATTTATGTATTCTATAAATTTCAATTTAAGTTCATAAATTCATTTGTTAATTAAAAGAAGCTCTGATAAAATACTAATGACAAAAAAATGGAGGTCAAAAAACATATGATGCAAAAATTACTTAGCAAAACTAGACAAGCTATAAATGATTTTAACATGATAGAAGAAAATGATAAGATAGCTGTTGGTCTTTCTGGAGGTAAAGATAGTGTTACTCTCCTTCATATATTAAAAAACTTTCAAAGATTTTCACCAGTAAAATTTGATCTTATTGCAATTACATTAAATCCTGGTGGTGTTGATAATGGTCCACTACATAAATTATGTAAAGAAATAGATGTTCCATTTTACGAAATCCAAACAGATATTGCAAAAATTGTTTTTGATATACGAAATGAAAAAAATCCATGCTCTCTTTGTGCTAAATTAAGACGTGGTGCTTTAAATGATACTGCACAAAAACTGGGCTGTACAAAAGTTGCACTTGGACATCATAAAGATGATGCTGTTGAGACATTTGTTATGACAATGTTCTATGAAGGAAGAATTAATTGTTTCTCTCCAAAATCATATATGGAAAAATATAATTTAACTATTATAAGACCAATGGTTTATATCGATGAGTATATGATAAAAAAAGCTGTCAAAGATTATAATTATCCAATAATAGTAAATCCTTGTCCAGCTGATGGCCATACTAAAAGACAAGATGTTAAAGAGTTAATTAAAAATCTTAATGTTAGTTTTCCAAATCTTAAAGACAAGCTGTTCTCTGCTTTAAACAATAGTGAACAACTATTCATTTGGGATAAAGAAGAAATTAATAGAATTAATTCTAAAGAATAATTATTTTTTATTTACATAAAATAATCTTTGAATAAATATAAATATTTAAGGAGATTTTTTATGTCAAGTTATACAGGTATAATCAAATGGTTTAATGTAGAAAAAGGTTATGGTTTTATTTCTGCTAATAATGGTAATGATATATTTGTTCACCATTCACAATTAAAAGAAAATGGCCCTGATAATACTCTACATGAAGGAGAAAGTGTATCTTTTTCTATTGCTGATGGTCAAAAAGGTCCTATGGCTATAAATGTACATAAACTTTAAAAAAAGTGGTAGATGAATTTTTATTCTCTACCACTTTTTATTTAAATTAATATAAACTATTATGCTTCTTTTCTTTTACTCTTTATAACAAGTGCTCCTGCAGCAACTAATCCTAATGCCATAGCAAGTATTACAAATGAATTTTGTCCTCCTGTAGATGGTAATCCTTTTGCTTTAACACTTACTTTTATAGTTAATGTTGTTTCATTATTGTCACTATCTGTAACTTTATAAGTTACTTTATAATCTCCAACTTTTTGAGTATTAACTGTGTTTTCAACAACTTCAACTTTAGAAGTTAAATCTCCATCTTCCTTATCAGATGCAGTAACATCTTTTAATGCATCAAACTTATCTCCAACATTTAATACTAAATCTTTAGCATTAATATTAATAACTGGTTTTTCGTTTGTTTCAGGTTGTACATCTACTGATGGTTCATCTTCTTCTGTTGATCCATTATAACTCTTAGTATCTACTAAAACATATGATGCTTTTGCAGGAACAACTACTTTGTTTCCTTCAACATTTCCTAATGATTCAACTCCAGCTTTCTCTTCATCTACTACTATTGTCCAATCACTTGAAGGTAATTCTACTTCAACTTCAGTTTCATTAGCATTAAATATAACTGCTATATTATCCCAAGAGTCATTAGTTTGTTTACCATTTAAAGTGTATGCTACAACATTTGAATCTACAACGTCTAAGAAGTTAAGTCCTTCTTGTATATCAGCAGTTGTATTCATTCTAAATGATTTATGAGCTTTTCTTAAAGAAATTAATCCTTTATAGTATTCAAATAAATCATTATATTCTTCTTTTCTAGTCCAATCCATTTTATTTACACTATCAGGTGCATTATAACTATTATGATTGAAGCTTCCATCTTCATTAACTTTTGTTCTAGCCATTTCTTCTCCAGCTTGGAAGAAAGGAATACCTTGAGAAGTTAATACTAATGCAGCTGACATTTTGTTCATAGCAATTAGCTCTTCTTCTGTAGCATCAGGATTAGTTGTTTGTAACTTATCCCATAATGTTAAATTATCATGAGCTGATGCATAGTTTATTGTTTGATATGGTTGATT
>JAFNXG010000159.1 GCA_017383505.1 Clostridium sp. | reverse complement strand
AATTAATCCTCTATAATAAATCTCAAGGAGATTTGATCGAATTATTATTGTTAGAATAAGAATATTATATTTAACTTCTAAATTTTGCTTTTTACAAAATAAATAAATTAACATATATGTTATTAATGCTGAAAAAATCTGAATTCTAACAGCATTTTCATTATAACCTATAAAATTTTTAATTCTAAGATTTTGTTTAATCCATTTAAAGAACAGCCCAATTTCCCAACGTTTCTTATATATATTTATAATGTCTTCTTTTGATAAATCAAAAATATTAGTCATAAAAGTAATTGCTTCATCATTCTCATCAAAACATATAATTTCTCTATATTTATTAAAGGTTAAATTTCCGCTGGGCGTTGAGCCCATTATTACCTCAGTATCATAAATATCTTCATTTATATTTGAGTCTAAAAATTTTTCCTCCATTATTATTGAGTTTTTGACTCCACGAGTAACAAATTTAGTAGCACTTAATACTTTTAGGTTAAAAACAATAATGGGAGATAGATTATATTATGAAATAGAAGATGAATTAACTGGCTTCTATATAAAAAATAAAGGAATAAATGAAAATGAGTTTATTGAATCTAAGAAATATATAATATTAAATCATTTAAAAAATTTAAAAGCAAATATAAACTTATAATTAGAAAGTTATAAAGAGAAACAAAATATATCTAGTGATAAATTTAAGGAAATATTAAAATATATTACTAATAAAAAAATGCATCGTTTTTTAGAGAAGTGGAGTTTAAGATATATAGTTCATTAAAAAGAAATTTTGAGATTATTGATAGCATAGGACTAAATCATGGAGAAGGCACAAAAAAAGAAGTAGGACCTTTAAGAGAAGCAAGATTATTAAATATAATAAGTAAATATCCATCACATAAAATTATATATATACTTAATTGCATGACTACGACAAATGCAACATTAAAACCTATTGAATTTATAGAAAAAATTGGTGCTTTAAGTAAAACAATTATGGTTGTAACTCAGTTAGACAGAGAGAATATAACATTTGATGAATTTAAAGAAGAAAAAATTAATGATAGAATCGATGATGAATTTTATGAAATTATTAATCAAATAATGATTGAAAGACCATCATCTATAGAAGATATTTTTAATAAATTTAAAAATATTAAATCTAAAGAGAAAATTAATATAAGAATAGATAATGTAATTGAAAGAGCTATAGAAACAGCAAGAAGTAATTTTATAGAGTTATTTAATAACTATATAAACAATATTCATTGGAAAAGAATAGATTCATTTTTGCTAAATGAAAAAAATTGTATTGACAATTATTGTGTTGGAGGTCAATTTATATTTTCAGTTAGTAGATATTTAGTTACTTGTATTATAAACAATATAACAAATGAGCAGTTAATGGGAATATTTAATTTAAAAGAAGAAATTTCTGAGTCTAAATTAAATAAAATGAGAGAAAAGTTTATAAATAATCTTTTGAGTTTATGTAAAGTATATTTTATAAATAATAATGTTAAATTGATAGAAAATCTTTATGAACTAAGATGGGATAATAATTTACGAATTCATTTTGATATGTCTATGACTAAGGAAAGAGCCGAGAGATTTAGAGAATGTGTATTAAAATATATGAATAATGATATTATTATTGATCTTATAAATTTAAGTGCTGAATAAAATATAATAAATTTATTTTATTAAAGTATGGTTCATTGAAAAAGATCAGGAAGAGAGATTTCTAATCTTTTTATTTTAAGTTAAGTATTATAAATTAATACAATTGAGATAAAGAATAAATTTGATACTAGACACCTAGAGAATTATTTAAGTGAAGAGATAAGTTATTAACAAATAGGATATTATTACGCTAAAACAATAAATTCAGGAAATTACTATAAGTTATCAGAAGCGATTAGAATAGTAGAGTAAAATTATAAAATTAAGATGAAAGAGAAGCTTATAGAAGTTCTCAGAGCTATTAATTAGAATAGAAGTATAGGAATGGCAAGGGGGTAGAGTCAATATAATTCTAGTTGCTTTAATAGATATTTAAAATAGATAAGAGAATTAGGAATTAATCCATTAACCATACATAGTAGATGGAAGATTAAATATTTACCCAATATATACTATGGTTAGTTATAAATATTTGGTATAATTAGTATAGAGTTTAAGTTTAGTTACATTAAGGAGTAGAGATAGAGATGGGAAGAAAGATTTTTGTATCTTATAAATATTGGGATAGTGATGTTTATGTTGTACCTAATATTACTGTAGGTATTCCAAAAGTAAGGGATTATGTATCTTGGTTAGAAAAAAAATTTACAGAGAGGAGTGATCATATTTATAAAGGGGAACATGATGATGAAGATTTATCTTTAAGGAGTGAAGATTATATTTGGGAAAGTCTAAAAGATAAAATATATGATAGTTCTATAACTATTGTTTTAATATCACCCAATATTAAAGAACGATATAAATGTGAAAGATCTCAATGGATTCCTTGGGAAATTTCATATTCTCTTAGAAAAACTACAAGAAATAATTTCACAACTCATTCAAATGCTGTTTTGGCAGTAGTTTTACCAGATAATCATAATAAATATGATTATTATGATTCCTTAAATAAATTTAAAATTCTTTCTGAAAATATAAAATGTGGATATATTCCAGTTGTAAAGTGGGATTTATTTAAATACAATTCTGACTATTATATAGAAAAGGCATATAAAGCTCAAAAAGAAACTCCTAGATATAAAATAAAAATATCTTTATAAATGTTAGAAATATATAGTTTTAATGAAGGAGGAAAAAATGGAAAAACCAAGTAATAAAGAGATTTTGAATAAAGAAATAGACCTTATACAAGGTTGTATAAATAGAATGGCTAATAATTCTTTTATTGTTAAAGGTGGATTAGTTTCATTAATTGCAGTAATATTAACATTATTACCTGAAAACTTTAATATAAGAATATTATGTATTATTGGTGCATTCATAACTATTTGTATTTGGTACCTAGATAGCTTTTTTCTAAAGGTTGAAAAGTTATATAGATGGAAGTATGAGTGGGTTATATCAGAAAGACTAAATACAAATAAAGGTATGTATGATTTAAACCCATATAATGAAAAAATGTGGCTTCCTAATAAAGATGGATCAAATAAAAAAGCACCTAATGAATTGAAAATCATGTTCTCAAAAACATTACTTCCAATATATATTCCAACTATAATAGTTGTAATATTTGTATTTATTAATTCTTATACAAATTGGATTTAAATAAATATATTGGAGGAAATTAAAGATGTACAAAAGATATAAGTTAGAAAATAATCAAGATTTAGTGTCTTTAGTTAAAGAATATTCTAATTACGGTGATGAAATAATTGAAGCTAATAAAAGGGATATAAAGAAAAGCTTGGATGAATATATAAATCAACAAGGATATATCAATATGAGTGATATATCAAAAGAATGGTTCCCACTGGTAAAATGTGATATTTTTTTATCACATTCCCATAAAGATTTGGAGATAGTAAAGGGCTTAGTAGGTTTTTTTAAAAAGCGTTTTAATATTGATACTTTTGTTGACTCATACATATGGGGTTATTGTAATGATTTATTAAGAGAAATAGATAATAAATACTGTCGTAAAGAAAATTCATTTTTTGACTATGATAAAAGGAATTATTCAACTGCACATGTTCATATGATGCTATCAAACTCTTTAAATAAAATGATTAATAAATCAGAGTGTATAATATTCTTGGAAAGTGAAAACTCTTTAGATGTTAAAGAAATTATTGAAAATGGTACAAGTTCTCCATGGATATATTCTGAACTTATAGCAACCAAATTAATACAAATAAAGCCGCCTAAAAGATTTTCAAAAGAAGAAAAACGAGCAGTTTTTGAAAATAGTATTGAATTGCCAGAAAGTTTTAAACCTATGTATCGTGGTGAAGTGTCTCATTTAGAAAAACTTACAGTACACTGTTTAAAATCAGTAGAAAATAAAAATTTAACTCTAAAAGAAGAATATTTAGATGAGATTTATAAAACTGCAACTTTATAACATAAAAGGGCACAAAATAAATTAAAATTAAATATTATAAAAAATGAGGTGATTTGTTAATCATCTCTTTTTGTTATAAAAGTATCGAAACTTAAACAAATTGAACTCAAACTAACAAATATCCCAACTCAAAAAGACCTACGGTGTAAGTTCCTCCATATAGGCTGAAAATTTGAGGGTATAAAAAACTTAACTTACAAATTGAACTTTTTAAATAAATAGTGTATAATCGCTTCTAACGAAATGAATAAAAAAATAGACGATTACAATAACCCATTTTTTTCTCATATAAGTAATATGACGTTCTAAACTTTTTATAGGAATATCTAAATACTCTGATATTTCCTTATTCAAAAGCTCTTTTGCTTGAAGGTTTTTTATTTTTTCTCTTAATTTATCCAGCTGTTCCTTTTTACTCATCTTACCATCTGATTTTAACTTCTTTTTATAATTTTCTTTGTTTCTTTCCATCTTATCTAGTACCTTATAAATACTTTGTAATCCTAATCTCTCACAAAGCTCATAATCAAGTTCTAAGAAGTCTATAAGAGTTTCATTCTTGATTTCTATGATATAATTATATCAACCCCTCAACGGAAAAAAGAATGCTTTTTCTTTTTATTTTTTATATATAATAAATATCAAATAGGTATAAAAAATATTATATTCATTATATTTTGCATAAATGAGTCTCTTTCAAATAAAAATAATAACATAACAATCCGATATATAGTCCATAAGAAAACATATGCTTTTTTATCTATTTGTTTAGATCTCATCAATTGAATTACTATAAAAATAAATAATACTTGAATTATAATAGCAATAACTACAACTATATTATAAATACTATCTAATCCATGGAATAAATATGAAATTATTTCGCTTGTAATAAAATAATTTAATATAATCCCTAATATTATACTTATAATCACATCCACTAATTTAACCATTATATTCTCCTTTCATTATTTTAAGTTAATTTTATATTTTTGTATTTTTATGTGAATTATTATATTTTTTGTTTTTATTCTATAACTTAGAAAATTAATTTATTTTTAATGGGATGATTTTTATTAAAAGACTACTAAACAAATTTATAATTACTTTTTGCGCTATTATGACCTTTAGCTCTATTACAGCTTTTGCAGCAACAACTATACTAAATTATGATGGTACTGGAATCGGTGCTAAAATGTCTGTTAATTCATTTACTCTATTTTCTACAACTACAGTAACTATTAATCATACAATTTCTGCTTGGACAGGCGTACCTTCAGGTTCAACCCCAACTTTAAAAATTCAAGTTTATAAAAAGAATTTAACAGGAGCATATACTACTATAGGAAATGAGTTTCAAAAAACCGGTACTGAAAGTACATCTAAATCATATTCATTAGGTAATGATAATTATAAATTATATTTCTATACAAGTCATTCAACTACTAAAGCTAATATAAATGTTTATGTAACTAAGTAAAATAGAAATAAAAAAACTGCGCAGAATTAAGTTTCTACGCAGTCTTTTCATTGTTATATTTTTATTTTATATATCGTATAAAATTTATTGGCTATCTAAATTAATTTGTTGAATAAATTTTGCTAAAGTATCACCTAAAATATCGATTTTGTTGAAATCTAAGTTTTCAGGGTTATCATTATCATTTAAAATTAAATCTGATATTCCTTGTTGAGCTATATGAATATTAGGAATACCGTTCTTTTCAAATGAAAAATAATCACTTACACCAGAATTGTTATTATAGAAATACTCAACTTTATCAGTGGAAAATGTATCAGAGTACTCAATATTATTTTCTTTTAAAGTTTCTTTTAAAGAATCATATAAGATAGATGAATCTTCGATTCTACTTATATTTTTGAGGGCAAGTGGGCCTGCACTTTTTGCACCAACACAATCTATGTTAATATTGTATATATCATCATAAATAGGAATAATATCTTCAACAAAATTTTGACTTCCAATAAATTGAGCCATTTCAGCATTAGTCATAACAAAAATAACGTCATATTTTAATGGAATAGTATCAATATCCTTTTTTAGTTTATTAATTATTCTAAAAGTAGTTGCTACTCCTGATGCATTATCTAAAGCACCATTACACCAAGCATCAAAATGAGAAGTGATTATAATGGCCTTCTTATTATTTGTACCATTAAGTTTACCAACTACATTAGAAAGGTTAAGATTTTCAGATTCATAATAAAAATTATTGGCTTTGTTTTAAAATAATGTGGAAATAAGTATAACATAAAGGGATGTCTTATCGACATCCCTTTGAATCACAATAATTTAAAATTGTTCATTATATCTAATAGGCAAATTGTAATTTATCAAGTAGCTTTTAATACGTAAAGCATAATTATTTATCTAGCACCTTATAATGTTACATTTTGGATATAAAGGGATAATACATCCGCAAGATTCTCTATTTTTTCATAGTCTATCAATTCTGGAGTATCCTTTTCATTTAAAATGAATTCTGAAACACCCCTTTGACATATATGAATATTTGCATAATTATTTTCCTCAAATGAAAAATAATCACTTACCCCCATATTTTGTTCAAAAGCAAATTTAGCTTTTTCAGTAGGATAATCCTCAACGAAATCTATATTATTATTATTAAAAATCTCTTTAATACCAGAATATAATTTTTCTGACTCACTAACTCTACTTAAATTTTTCAAACCTAAAGGATTAGAATTATATGAATCCTTCATTCCAACACAGTCAATATTTATATTAAAAACATTTTGATATTGTAGTTTCTCAAGTTTTGTAACAAAATCTCTACTCCCTGAAAAAAGAGCCATTTCCCCATTAGTCATTAGAAAAATAACATCATAATTAAGAGATTGTTTTTTTGATGTATCTTCTAATAATTTAGCTATTTCAAGAACTGTAGCAACACCTGATGCATTGTCAACAGCTCCATTAAACCAAGCATCAAAGTGAGCTGTCAAAATAATAGCAGTACTATTATCTTTTCCACTAATCTTACCAACAACATTGCTAATATTTATATCATCACAAAAAAAATTATCTAAATATGATTTACCAAAAACAAATTCTAAATTTAATTGTTTATATAGCTCATTAATATATTCAGTTGTTTTTTGATTTCCTTCTTTATTGTATTCTCTATCTTTAACCTCTTCAGAACATAGGTATTCAACCACTTCGTCAACTGTAAATTTTTCCTCTATACTTTCTTCTTGAACAATATTATCACTTACAACTTTACTTTCATCTTGCTTTGAATTAGTATCATTGCAACTACACAATAAAAACATAATTATCACTATTAACAGAAAATTTTTTTTTATTTTAATCATCTCCCTCTATTAATTAAATATTACAAATAAATATATATGTTAAATTCTATGTTAAAATATCAGTTATTAATTTTACCTATATACTTTCTTAATAATATTATTGCTAAACCCCTATTTGTAGACCAGTTTAATAAGTAACTAACTCGCATTATTAAACGATTGTTCATCAATCATTATATTTATTGTACACTAAAAACAGTAAAATAAAAACAAATTTTACCTTTTATACATATATTGGTCTTCTTATCTTAAAGTCCTTTATTAAAGATATAGAATGTGTTGAGTTAGCATGAATAAAGAATTTCTTAGGCTTATTTCTTTCAATTTCTGTTTTAAATAGTTGACTCCATTTATACCAGAATAGGTAATTAGTTAAGTATTTTGTTGAGACACCATTAAATTTATTTATCCATCTTTTTAAACTGCTGTGAAAAGCATTAACCCTTTGAATATTATAAACATCTACAGTTTTTCTTCCACCTCTAATTTGATGTAATTCTAAGTTATGTTGAGCTGCAAAATGGATATAACTCCTATGCTTATCAGTGCATAATATAGAATTTGATTCAACAACATCTGATAAAGCTCTATCTATATCAGTATATTTAGGTCTACCATCACATATTAGACCAGTATAGATATTTCCTAATCTATCTACACCACATAACACACAGGCGAATTCCTTGGATATACCTCTTGTATTTATTTCTTTACCACGCTTTCTCGACTCCCTTGGCATAGTAAAATTAGAACTTTTACTGTGATTGCCTTTATAGCTAATAGCACAGTAGGTTTCATCAAGCTCAATAACACCTTCAAGAGAACCGTAGCCAACAAACTTTCTAATTGCGTCTATAATTTTATGTCTCCAGAAGAAAGCAGTTGCAATGTTAATTTCAACGATTTCGGCACATTGCCTAATTGTATTACCATTTACCATACATTGGGCATATAGTAACCATTTATCTATTCCCTTTTTGCTACTTGAAACTGGAGACTTTGAAAAGTCATTGAAAGTTTTTTTACAATCTGGATTCTGACATTTATATCTTTGTTTAACACCATTTTTACCATGATATTTTCCATACTTAGATATTTTGTCATGATTGCAAAAAGGGCAACACTTTCCCTTATTAAATCTATTTTCAGCGATTTCTTCATTTACAGAGTTAGTAATTACATTTGACATCAATACATTCTTCAAAAATTCAAATACCTTACCTTGCTCATATGTATTTAATTGTGAAACTTGTTGAATAACATTATTAACTCTTGGCATGAAAAAACCTCCTAAATAGTCGCTATATATTATAACCATATTTATAGAGGTTAATCAAATATCAACAGTTTATTAAAACAAAGCCAAATTATTTAAAAAGGAATCTGAAAAAACTGGATTTAATTCAAGATCTTTAAATAAATTCTCAATATATTTTGTGACAAGTTTATTACCTTCAGTTCCAATAGCTCTATCGTTAATAGTTTCAGAACATAAATAATTAATAATTTCCTCTGTATTTGGAATATTATTAACTTTTGATGCAGGAGTTGATACTTTAGAAGTATTTCTAATTACAATATAAGATAATACTATTAATAGTATTAAAATTATAAATAATTTAAAAGACTTTTTCATTAATTAGCATATCCAGTAGTTGCTGAGATCCAACCAGTATAGGTATTATCAATTGTTTTTACTTTATACCATTTATGTCCAGTAGAATCTGTTGTAGGTCCATAATTAACTCTCCAAAGAACTGTTCCCTTAGGAAATGCAGTTATAATTTTGTATGATAAACCAGGCCCGGTTCTCAAATTAGCACCGCTATTAGCAGTAACTGTAAATGCACCAGCTTCTTTTGGAGCTATTTCAGTAAGCTGAGTATTATTTTCTAATGTTTCTGCATTAGTATTTATAGTAGGAATAATTGTACTGGAACCAATAATACTTAATGATAGTAATAATGTTAATATTTTTTTCTTCATTTTAAAACCTCCCAATATTTGTTTTCAAATAAATGGTAACATAAATTTAAATAAAAATATGTAAAATTAGAGTATATAAATGGATTTTTTATTTATCATTTTTTTACAATGAAATATAAGATTTAAAGTTGAAAAAGATTAATAAAGATTGAAAAAGATAACTATTTTAATTCTTAAATAATTAAGTTTATTTAACATATAAGTAATTTATATATATAATTACATTAAGTTAATTTAAATAAAGAAATTACAAGGGATTAAATGAATTTATAGAGTTGGGAACAATGGCTATAAAGAATGACTATATCAAGATTCTGGTAAATACGGGGCAGAAAGAATTATTTAAAGATATAGCAAAAAAGAAAAAGGTTAGTATGAGTGAGTTTATAATTGTAGCAACAGAGGAAAAAGCTTTGAGAGAGAAAGAAAAATTTGAGGGAACAAAGAGCTTGGAGTTTAGGATTAGTGAGCTTGATAAGAAATTACAAGAGATTAATAGGTATTAGTGTAAGCACATTAAAGAGAGAAAATAATAAACGTAAGTTAGATAAAATAAATAATTAGTATAAATAAGAAAGTGTTCCTCGAGAACACTTTCTTATTATTATTTTAGAATAATAATTAAATTAAAATAAAAAGGTGTTCCCCGGAATTTTAGTGTTGTATTAAAGAAATAGATTACTATTGCTTTTAAAGTAAAAGTGAGTATTAACGAAATTTTTTCGATAATACTCACTTTTTATTCATATGGAAAAATAATGAATTGAAAAAACATGCACTTGTGCAATTTTTGAATAGAATTTTTGAGTCTGTCAATAATTTTGTGTAAACTTTAGAAAATTTAGCTTTATTTTATAGGTTGGATAGTTTAATATAATATCCAACCTTTATTTATCTTTAATTGATAAATTTTACATAACAATCTATACTTTAATAAGAGTTAAAGTATAGGTTTTTTAGAATAACTGGTCGTCTAAACGACCTTCGAAGAAGATTGATAATTGAGCTAAAATTTGAGCCCACCCTCTTATTGATTGAGTCCATTTTTTAGTTATATCAATGGTAGCAAGGTATAAAATCTTCATTAATGATTCATCATTTGGAAATATAGATTTAGTTTTAGTAACTTTTCTCAGTTGACGATTATAGCTTTCCATTGCGTTGGTTGTATATATTATTTTTCTAATCTCTGGTGGATATTTAAAGAATGTAGATAATTCATTCCAGTTATTTCTCCAAGACCTTACTGCTATTAAATATTTTTCTCCCCATTTTTCTTCTAATCTATCTAATTCTGCTAATGCTACTTCCTCAGTAGCAGCGGTATAAACCAGTTTTAAATCTGCATTAAAAGCTTTTAAGTCCTTATAAGATAAGTATTTACTTGAATTTCTTATTTGATGAATAATACATCTTTGAATTTCAGTGTTAGGATAAACAGCTCTAATGGCTTCATTAAAACCTACTAACCCATCAACTGAAGCAATTAGTATATCTTTTACGCCTCTATTTTTTAATTCATTAAGAACAAGCAACCAATATTTTGATGACTCTGATGCGCCTATCCATATACCAAGAACATCTTTTTTTCCTTCAAGATTTACTCCAATCGCAGCGTAAGCTGCTTTCGAAACAACAGTGTTATCTTTTCTCACTTTAAAGTGAATAGCATCCATAAATACTATAGGATATACTGTTTCTAACGGACGGCTCTGCCATTCTCTAATCATTGGAATTACTTTATCTGTTATATTAGAAACTAATGTTGGTGATATATCCATTCCGTATATTTCATTTACTTGTGATGCTATATCTCTTGTAGTCATTCCTTTAGCATACATTCCAATTATTGAGCTTTCTAAATGTGAAACATCAGTCTGATACTTTTTTACTATTTCAGGCTCAAAAGAACCATCTCTATCTCTTGGAACATCTAAATCAAAGTATCCAAGATTTGATTTCATAGTTTTTCGGCTTTTGCCGTTACGGCTATTAGTTGTGGTTTTATTTTGGTAATCATGTTTTTCATAACCAAGATGATTATCTAATTCGGCTTCCAGCATTTGCTGAAGCATTCCTCCAAATAAATCTTTTAAAACATTTTGAATATCTTCAGCTGTTTTAATGTTTGGATCCTTTGCTAATATTTTTATTAATTCTTCCTTTGAAAATGACATAGTCTGCGTTCCCTCCATAATTGATAATTTATTATATCATTTTCTGAAGTTTACACAGACTATTTTACACTCTCGAATTTTTTTAATTTTTTATATTATTTTATCCACTTAAAGTAATTAATCCTCTATAATAAATCTCAAGGAGATTTGATCGAATTATTATTGTTAGAATAAGAATATTATATTTAACTTCTAAATTTTGCTTTTTACAAAATAAATAAATTAACATATATGTT
>JAFNXG010000158.1 GCA_017383505.1 Clostridium sp. | reverse complement strand
ATTAGAATATATTTTATTTAAATTTAAATAAATGTTATTAGTAGATATAAAATTATTATCTTTTGCTAAAACAGTTATTTTTTTATCTTTTATTGACATAATTACCTCCTTATTTGGTATTATATTGAAATAAATATTATTTGTAAATCAAAATATATATTGAAAAAATATTTTATTAAAACTATAAGTAATATAAGTATCAAAATTTATAAAACAATATATAATAGAAGATAGTAATCGATTTTGAAAGGATGAACATAAATGATAGATAGAAAAAATAAAGCTATAGAATTGCATAAAAATAGATATACATGCTCACAAGCCGTAGCTTGTGCTTTTTGTGATTTAGTTAATGTAGATGAAGTAACTATGAAAGATATGGTTAGAAGATATAGCGGAGGGGCCTATAATGTATGTGGGGCCATAATGGGTGCATATGTAATAATTAATTATTTAAACGGCGATGTAAACTTAGATAATCCAGCTGAACCTATTAAAGAAAATATTGAACTTTTATATGAACTTGAAAAAAGATTTAAAGATAAAAATACTTCTGTATTATGTAAGGAATTAAAAGGGATTAATAGTGGCACTATACTTCGTTCTTGTAGGGGATGTGTAGAAGACGCAGCCGAAATTTTAGAAGAAATAGTAAAGGAAAATTGGAATAAACTTATAATGAAATGATTTTATAGTTTTAAATTAATCAAATAACTGGAGGTTTTTTCATGAAAGAAACAATAGAAAAAATAAGAAAATTTAGAAACGATAGGGATTGGGGACAATTTCATTCTCCTTCAAATTTAGCTAAAGCAATTTCAATAGAGGCAGCAGAATTATTAGAAGAATTTCTTTGGGATAATGAAAATTATAATAAACAAAATGTAGAGGAAGAATTAGCCGATGTTATGGTATATTGCATTCATATGGCTGATGCTTTAAATGTTAGTATTGAAGAAATTATAAATAAAAAAATGAAGAAAAATGAGGAAAAATATCCAATAGATAAGTCAAAAGGAAATAGTAAAAAATATACCGAATTATAATCTTAGTATCTTTACCTTGTGGATATTGTTAAAAAACTGTATAATCATTATAAAAAATGAAATTAAAGGAAGTAAAGGTAATGAGTGTAAATAAATTAACTGAAGCTTTAAAAAATAGAATAATGATTTTAGATGGAGCTATGGGAACAAGTATCCAAAATTTTCATCTTACTGAAGTTGATTTTAAAGGAGAATTATTTAAGGATTTTGCTAAAGAGCAGAAAGGAAATAATGATTTATTGTCTCTAACAAAACCAGATATTATAAAATCTATACATAAGGATTTTTTAGAAGCTGGAGCAGATATAATTGAAACAAACACATTTAATTCAAATCGTATTTCACAAAAGGATTATGATTTATCTCATTTAGTTTATGATTTAAATTACAAATCTGCACAACTAGCAAGGGAGATAGCAGACGAATTTACAGATAAAAACCCTAATAAACCAAGATTTGTTGCTGGATCAATAGGTCCTACTAACAAAACATTATCACTATCTCCTGATGTTGAAAACCCTGGTTATAGAGATTTAACCTTTGATGAACTTTTAGCAGCATATAAAGAACAAATTTCTGCCCTAATAGATGGAGGGGTAGATTGTTTGTTAATAGAAACTATTTTTGATTCTCTAAATGCAAGAGCGGCTATAGTTGCTGCAAATGAAATTTACAGAAGTAAACAACTAACTCTTCCTATAATGATTTCTGGAACTTTAACAGATAAATCAGGTAGAACTCTTTCAGGTCAAAATTTAGATGCCTTTGCAGAGTCACTTAAAAATGAAAATATTATTTCTATAGGATTAAATTGCTCTTTTGGATGTAAAGATATTATTCCTTTTATAGAAGAATTATCTGATACTCAATCTCTATTTATATCAGTATATCCTAATGCTGGATTACCTAATATATTAGGAGAATATGATGAATCTCCCGATATAACTGCAAAATTTATAAAGCAGTTAGCTAAAGATAAGAAAGTTAACATAGTTGGTGGATGTTGTGGTACTACTGCAGCTCATATAAAAGCAATTTCAGATGCTGTAAAAGGATTTGAACCACGTATTGTCCCAAAAATAAAGAAAGAAAGTACCTATTGTGGACTCGAAGCAGTAAGAATTAATAAAGATAATAACTTTATTAATATAGGGGAAAGAACTAATGTAGCTGGATCTGCTAAATTTGCAAGACTTATTAGAGAGAAAAAATATGAGGAAGCATTATCAATAGCAAAAGAACAGGTCGAAAATGGAGCTCAAATAATAGATGTTAACTTTGATGATGGATTACTTGATAGTTTAAAAGAAATGGAATATTTTTTAAGATTAATAGCTTCAGAGCCAGATATATCTTCTAAACCAATTATGATAGATTCTTCAAGATGGGAAGTAATAGAAGCAGGTTTAAAGAGTATTCAAGGAAAGCCAATAGTTAATTCTATATCGCTTAAAAATGGACAAGAGGAGTTTTTATCTCATGCTAAAATAGCTAAAGAGTTTGGAGCTGCAATTGTAGTAATGGCATTTGATGAAAAAGGCCAAGCTAACACTTTTGAAAGAAAAAAGGAAATATGCGAAAGAGCATATAAGTTATTAGTAAATAATATAAACTTTCCACCTGAAGATATAATTTTTGATCCTAATATTCTAGCTATTGCAACTGGTATAGAAGAGCATGATAATTATGCTGTTGATTATATAAATGCAGTTAGATGGATAAAAGAAAATCTCCCATATGCAAAAGTTTCTGGTGGTATATCTAATTTATCTTTTTCATTTAGAGGAAATAACATAATTAGAGCTGCTATTCACTCAGTATTTCTATATCATGCAATTGAAGCAGGGATGGATATGGGAATTTTAAATCCAGGAATGATACAAATTTATGATGATATTCCTAGAGATTTATTAGAGCTTGTTGAAGATGTAGTTCTCAATAGAAGAAAAGATGCTGCTGAAAGGCTATTAGATAAGGCAGAGGAGTATAAACAAGCTCCTACACTATCTCAAAGTAATAAAAATATATGGAGAGAAAATACCTTAGATGAAAGATTAAGTTATTCATTAGTTAAGGGGATAACAGAATATTTAGAAAAGGATTTAGAAGAAGCAGTAAAAACTTATCCTAAATCACTCAATATTATAGAAGGGCCATTAATGGATGGTATGACAAAGGTTGGTGAGCTTTTTGGTAATGGAAAAATGTTTTTACCACAGGTTGTTAAATCCGCACGAGTTATGAAAAAAGCTGTTGCATTGTTATTACCATATATTGAGAAACAAAAAGAAGAGAGTAGAAATTCTAAAGCAGGAAAAGTTCTTTTAGCAACAGTTAAAGGTGATGTTCATGATATAGGGAAAAATATCGTTAGCGTAGTTCTTGCATGTAATAATTTTGAAATAATAGATTTAGGAGTTATGGTTCCTTGTGAAAAAATAATAGAAACAGCTATTAAAGAAAAGGTAGATGTAATAGGATTAAGTGGCTTAATAACTCCTTCTTTAGATGAAATGTGCAAAGTTGCTTCAGAATTAGAGAAAAGAAAAGTTACAATACCATTAATAATTGGTGGAGCTACAACATCTAAAGCACATACTGCATTAAAAATAGCTCCTAATTATAATGCTCCTGTTATTTATGGGTATGATGCTTCAAAAACAGTTGAAATATGTAAAAATCTTTTAAGTCAAAATAAAGAGGATTATATAGAATCAATAAGATATGAATATGAGGATATACGAAATTTATATAACACTCATGAAAAGAAAATGGTATCTTTAAAAGAAGCAAGAGAGCGAAAGTTAAATATAGATTGGAATACAAGAAAAATATCTAAACCTAATTTTATAGGTATAAAAGAAGTTAATGATTATACAATATCACAATTAAGACCATATATCGATTGGACCTTCTTCTTTACAGCATGGGAAATGAATAAAGTATATCCTGATATATTAGAGGATGAAATATATGGTAAAGAGTCAAAGAAATTATTAAATGATGCTAATAAAATGTTAGACTTAATATCAACTAATAAACTAGTTAATATTAAAGGGGTATTTGGAATATTTAATGCTAATTCAAATGGTGATAATATTGAAGTTTATAATAATGATAATTTAGTTACAACTTTTCATTTACTTAGAGAACAATTAGAAAAGAGTAGTGGAAATTATCTTTGTTTATCAGATTTTATCGCACCAAAAGCTTCTAATAAAGATGATTATCTAGGATGCTTTATCGTTACTGTGTCACTTAACGATAATGAATATTCTAAAAATCTAGAATTTGAAGATAACTCTTATAATTCAATTATGATAAAACTAATATGTGATAGATTGGCGGAAGCATTTGCTGAAAAGCTCCATGAAGATATAAGAAAAAATTATTGGGGATATGCGGTAGATGAAAATTTAAGTATTAATGAAATTTTAAAAGGAAATTATAAAGGAATAAGACCTGCTTTTGGATATCCATCTCTTATTGATCAAAGCCAAATAAAAAAAGTATTTAATATTTTAAATGGAGAAAAGAGTACAGGAGTAAAACTTACTGAGAATTATATGATGGATCCAGTATCATCTGTATGTGGATTGTATTTTGCTTGTGAAGATTCTAGATATTTTAATTCTAATATAATTGGTAGAGACCAAGCTGAAGATTATGCTAGTAGAGCAGGTTGTTCAATTAGTAATTTAGAAAAATATTTAGGTAATAAATCTAACTTAAAATAAATATATCTTAAATTTATGATTTACTATATTTTTATAAAGATATGTATGTATTATTAGAAGAAAATAACCCTTTTATTTTCTTCTAATAATTTATAATATTTAATAATAAATTCAATATTTATTTTATATTCCTATTACTTGATCCTATTAAATATAAGCTCTAATTCAAATAAACATATTAACAAAGATGTTTACATATATCTATATAAAGTAATTATATATGGGGGATATATGTGAAGAGGGTATTACTTATTAAGCCTTTAATTTATAGTATTTTAGCTTTATTACTTTATAATATTTTATTTAAAACAGAATTGATTTTTACAAGTGAGGAAGTATCAACATTTATTAATTATATGCAGAAAAGAAATACTTTTTTAGGTGCTTCTAACTTTTTTGTATGGCTTGTAATAATTTCATCTTTGGTTATTACTACTTTAAATAGACTTGATAAAGTTAAAAAAAAATCTTAAAAATAATACATAGCAGAATAGTAAATATCTATAGTATTGCTATTCTGCTATAAATTTATATAAGCTCTTATATCTTGCAACTTTCAATGAATCTTTTAAATAAATTTAAAGCTTTTATATCGTAAGATACCATCATTTCAGGATGCCACTGAACTCCTACTACAAAAGGCTTGTTTATCATTTCAATAGCTTCTATAATTCCATCTTCAGATGATGCAGTACAAATAAAATTGGATGCAATTTTTTCTACCGATTGATGATGGGCACTATTTACTACATATTCATTACCCAATATATCATATATAATACTATTTTCTTTTACGTAGATATAATGACATCTTTGAGAAAGGTGGCTTTTTTGTTTGTGCATTATAGGTGAAGAGGTTGCATAGGTTATATCCTGGTATAAAGTACCTCCAAAAGCAACATTAATAACCTGACACCCTCTGCATATTCCTAGTATAGGAATATTTAAATCAAGAGCTTTTCTAGCTAAATTAATATGGAACCAATCAATTAAATCATTGCAAGTCTCTAAAAGTGGTTGAGGAGATTCTTTATATAACAATGGATTAATATCAATTCCACCTGTTAGTAATAAACCATTACATATTGATATTTGATTAATTAAAACATTAATATCATTAACCAAGGGTAAAATGATAGGAATTCCTCCAGCATCTACAATAGACTTTGAATAGTTATCATTTATTTTAATATAATTATCACCTAAGAACTCGTTGCTATTATCCCTAACTAACCCACCTGCTATTGCAATTAATGGCTTCTTCATTTTATAACCTCCTTACAAACTCATCAATATAATATATGCTGTGCCTTAAATTTTTTAAATATATGAATATATAAAAGTATAAAATATTTATTATATAAAATTTAGCTAATGTAACGAACTTGCTTATAAATAATAGAATAATAATATAAGCAATTTAAGGGACAAGATTAACATAGTAAATATATCAAAATCAATTTATACTTATGATGAATTAATAGAGAATCTATTAGAATTTGAAAAAATGTATAAAGATAAAATTAAAATTAATATTATTGGAATTTCTCATGATTGTAGAAATATTTATGAAGCTATACTAGGAAATGAAAATGCAAAAAAACATATTTTAGTTCATGCTGGAATACATGGTAGAGAATATTTAACATCACTACTAGTTATGAGACAACTTGAATATTATTTAGAAAATTATGATGTTGAAGAATACTGTGGAGTAAAGTATAAGGATTTGTTTAATACAATTGCATTTCATTTAATACCAATGGCTAATCCAGATGGTATTACTATAAGTGAAATTGGAGTAAATGGAATAAAAGATAAAGATTTAAAAAAGGGAATTTATCAATGTTACTATAATGATTTAGAAGCTGGTTATACAGTTGATAAATTTGAAGAGTATTTAATGAAGTGGAAAGCTAATGGAATTGGAGTAGATTTAAATAGGAATTTTAATGCTTGTTGGGATGAGTTAAATCAAAATTTAAAACCCTCATTCGAAAACTATAAAGGTGTATGCTACAATTCTGAGCCTGAAACCAAAGCTCTTATTAGCTTAGTTAATAAATATAACTTTATTTCAACTATTAGTTATCATTCATCTGGAAATCTAATTTATTGGGATTATAAGTATAGTTTAGTGAGAGAAGAAAGTAGTGATATTGCAGACCTTATTTCATCCTTAACAGGTTATCTAAAAGAAAAAAGTGATAGTGAATGTTTAGGAGTTGTATCTGGGGGTTTTAAAGATTGGGTATCATCAAAAGAAGATAAACCTATTCCTAGTATAACTATTGAAATTGGATTAGAAAATTGCCCGCTTGATATTTCTGAATTTAAAGATATTTGGAATTCTAATTATAGAGTATTATCTGCACTTGCATATATGTTTTTTAATAAATAATATTATTTTTTAAGAAGTTTTTATAATACAGAATATCAGTTAAAAAGGTGATATTCTGTATTTATCTATATCACAAAATTTACTTTTAATATTTTATTATTTTTGGGACAATACTAAATTTGATAGTTCTTTAAATAAAACTTAAGTTATCTGAAGGAGATATTATGAAAGATAAAAAAAATATATCAAATAATTATTTAAATTTAGAAAATACATATATTAATCTTCCTAAAAATATGTTTTCTTATCAAGAACCTCATAAAGTTCCATCTCCTAAATCAGTTGCTTTTAATAAAAGCTTAGCACAATACTTAGGACTAAATGAAGAATTTTTACAAAGTGATGAAGGGATTGAATTTCTTTGTGGAAATGGACTATTAAAAGACACAACTCCTATTTCTCAAGCTTATGCAGGACATCAATTTGGATATTTTACTATGCTTGGAGATGGAAGAGCAGTATTACTAGGAGAATTTATATCAAAAGATAATGAAAGATTTGATTTACAGTTAAAAGGATCTGGAGTAACACCTTATTCTAGAGGTGGAGATGGTAAAGCAACTTTAGGGCCAATGCTTAGAGAATATATTATAAGTGAAGGAATGTATGCTTTGGGTATTCCTACTACTCGTAGTTTATCAGTAGTTTCAACAGGAGAAGAAATATTACGTGAAAATTTACTTCCTGGAGCAGTTTTAGCTCGTATAGCTAAAAGCCATATCCGCGTAGGTACATTTCAATATGCTGCAAACTATGGAAGCTTAGATGATTTGAAATCATTAGCAGATTATACGCTAGATAGACATTTTAAAGGTTATGAAAACGCAGAAAATAAATATGTATATTTACTTAATGAAGTAATAAAAAGACAAGCTGAACTTATAGCTAAATGGCAATTAGTAGGGTTTATTCATGGAGTAATGAATACAGATAATGTTTCAATAAGTGGGGAAACTATTGATTATGGTCCTTGTGCATTTATGGATATATATGACCCAGATACTGTATTTAGTTCTATTGATAGAGAGGGTAGATACTCTTATATTAATCAACCTAAAATAGGAATATGGAATTTAGCTAGATTTGCAGAAACATTGTTACCACTTCTAGATGATAATAAGGACAAATCAATAGAGATTGCAGAAAGCTCATTATCTAGCTATAGTAAATTATATAGTGAATATTTTGAAAATGGAATGAGAAAAAAACTAGGAATTTTTAATGAAGAAGCAAATGATTTTAAAATCTTTAGTGTACTTTTTGGTATTATGAAAGAATACAATGCAGATTTTACTAATACTTTTTATTATTTAACAACAGATAATTTAAATGAAATGGATATGTTTAATAGTGAAGACTTTAAAAAATGGTATACTATATGGCAAGAAAGATTATCTAGACAAAGCCAATCCAAAGATGAATCTAAAAAACTAATGCAAGATAATAATCCTGTTGTAATTCCTAGAAATCATAAAGTTGAAGAAGCATTAAGTTCAGCAGTTAATGATAATGATTATAGTATAATGCAAAATCTATTAAATGTATTAAAGAATCCATATGATTATAATAATATAAATAAGGCTTACATGGAGTTACCACCTAAAACAAGCTGTAAATATAAAACTTTCTGTGGTACTTAAAATCTAAATTAATAAAAAAATATTCATTACTCCCATTTAATTTTAATAATTTATAATATAAATATTTAAAGTTAAATGGGAGTTTCTAAAGTTAGCTTTTTTATTTAATAGTAAGGATAGAGCTATTTTAGAAATTAATTTGCTTTAATATTATTATATATTTCTCATATAAAATGAATAACTTAATTAAATTTGCTATAATAAGACTTAAGTAATTGGGGCCATATATTTATTTTAGGAGGAATTTAAAGTGAATTATAATGAATTACTATCTAATGCAAAAAAATGCATTGGAGAATACTGTAAAGCATGTATAGAATGTAATGGGAAGGTATGTAAAAATCAAATTCCTGGTCCAGGTGCAAAAGGAATAGGGGATACCGCTATTCGTAATTATGATAAATGGAAAGAAATACGTATAAATATGGATACTTTAACTGAAAACAAAAAAGTAGATACAAGTATCGAATTATTTGGAAAAAAATTTAAATATCCATTCTTTGCTGCACCTGTAGGAGCTGTTAACTTACATTATAGTGAGAAATATACAGATATAACTTATAATAATATATTAGTTTCTTCTTGTGCTTCAGAAGGAATATTAGCTTTTACTGGTGATGGGACAAACCCTGATGTTATGAAAGCGGCTACAAAAGCAATCAAAAATGTAAATGGATTAGGAATACCAACAGTGAAGCCATGGAATATTGATACTATAAAAGAAAAATTATCATTAGTAAAAGAGTCTAATGCAATTGCAGTAGCAATGGATATAGATGCTGCTGGATTACCATTTTTAAAGAATATGAATCCACCCGCTGGACCAAAATCAGTAGAAGAACTAAAAGAAATTATTAAACTTTCTGAAAAACCTTTTATTGTTAAGGGGATAATGACTGTAGCTGGAGCATTAAAGGCTAAGGAAGCTGGTGCATATGCAATTGTAGTTTCTAATCATGGTGGAAGAGTTTTAGATCAATGTCCTGCTACAGCGGAAGTTCTTGGCGAGATAGTAGATGCTGTTGATGGAACGATGAAAGTATTTGTTGATGGAGGAATACGTTCTGGAGCAGACGTGTTTAAAGCATTAGCACTTGGTGCAGATGGCGTACTTATTTGTAGAACTTTTGTAACTGCTCTTTATGGTGGAGAAGAAGAGGGTGTTAAACTTTATATTAACAAATTAGCTTCTGAACTTGAAGATACCATGGCGATGTGTGGTGCTTATTCAATTAATGAAATCTCTAGAAATATGATAAGACAATAATAAATAAAAAATACTTTCTGATTTTATTTAAATCAGAAAGTATTTTTTATTTATTTCCTTACTTCCATAATACATTAGAAGGCATAATTTCTAATATATTGTTTAAAATATCAATCAGCGTCTCTTTTTTCACATTAGAAGATGATAATAATTGTTTAAATTTTCTACTACCAGGTTGACCTTGGAATAAGCTTTGAATAGGGGCTGCTAATGAATGTATATTGCTACCTCTATCAATTTCTTCTTTAACATAAGGAATATATTGCTTTATAATTTCTCCACGTGAAATAGGGTTAACATTTATATTTTCTTCATTTATTTTATATAAGTTAGCCAGAAGGTAACAATCTTCATAAGAAACTCTACCAATCATAACTGCATCTACTTTATTTAATGCATCTTTAATAGAATCTAAAGTCTTAAACCCACCATTTATTTCAATATTTAGATAATCAAAATCATTTTTTAATTTATATACCATATCATAATCAAGAGGTGGTATTTCTCTATTATCTTTAGGACTTAATCCTCTTAATATAGCAGAACGTGCATGTACAGTATATCTATCTGGTTTTGCCTTAGATATAGTATCTAAAAATTCTAGCAGATCATCATATCCTTGCATTATAATTTTTTTATTCTTATCGTCAATTATTCCAGTACCATCAATTCCAATTCTATGTTTTATTGTTACAGGCTTATTTGTTGCTTCTTTCATTGCTGTAAGTATTTCATAAACCAAGTCTTTATCAGACATTAATGCTGCACCCATTAAGTTTCCAGAAACTCTATCAGAAGGACATCCACAATTTAGATTTATTTCACTATAATTATATTTTTCAGCAATTTTTACAGCCTTAAATGCATCTTCAGGATTTGATGCTGCTATTTGAAGTGCAACTGGACCTTCTTCTTCTCTTAAGTAAAGAATTTTATCTAAGTCTCCATTTATTATCGCTTGAGCAGTAACCATTTCTGTATAAAGCAATGCTTCTTTAGTCATTATTCTACAAAAATATCTAAAATGTCTATGTGATTTATCTACCATTGGAGCGATACTTATTTTAGGAGTTATTATCTTTGAAGTATATTTTTCCATTATTCGTATCCTTTCGTTTAATAAATTAGTATGACTTATTATATCATATAAAGAGTTTAAATCTTTATATAAATATACTAATTTTAAGGTTATATTTACTATTTATTTTATAATTTCATATAAATTATAGT
>JAFNXG010000157.1 GCA_017383505.1 Clostridium sp. | reverse complement strand
TACAAAACACCAAACACCTATACCCATTGCAAACTTATCATTTTTAACAAACTTATAATCTGATTTATATCTATCAGCAGCTTTCTTAAGACCTATAAATGCTAAGAATACCCACATATATCTCATTGGCATAACTACAGAATTTAATTGAAGTAACCAATCAAATAAAGAGTTCATATCACCAATACCAAGAGCTGGTACTATTATTAATATTCCAACTAATATAGCAGTCATTATATATCCATTAATAGGTGCTCCATGTTTATTAGTCTTTGTTAATGCTTTAGGGATAAACTTTCTATCTCCATCAGCTAAAAGTACTTTTAAAGGTGCATCTATTGAGAATACTAACGCAGATATTTGTGCTAAAAGGTTAGAGAATGCGTAAATTACTATAAATAACTTACCAACACCATAATATTCTCCTAACATTTCAAATGCATAATATTGTCCATTCATCTTTAAATCTGCTGGAATATTATTTGCATCAAACATCATTGACATTGCTAAAGATCCAAGTAATGCAGATACTGCAACCATTGCTGCTAATACAATCATTCCTTTTGGGAAATCCTTGCTTGGTTTTTTCATATTATTTACATATGGAGATATTTTTTCAGCTCCTCCAACTGCAAAAATTAACATTGATAAAGTCGTAAAATATGAGAAATTAAAGTTCGGCATCATATTTTTTATACTTATATCAGCCGTTGCTACTTGTACTCCTCTAATTGAAGGTGCAGCTAACATTAATAAAACATATAAAAGTGACATAACAAATACAGATGTACCTGCTATTGTCCCTATCATCTTAAGAGATGTTATTCCTCTTGAAGCAACCCATAAGAAGAATAAGAATACAGCTAAAGTTAATAACTGTGCTACTAAAGGATCCATGCCTTTTATAAAGTTACCATCTTGCTTTACAGTCCATCCTAATGCTATTAAAGCTTGTTGCGGCTTTTGTGCTAAATATGGTATATGAACTACCCAGTATGTCCACCCTGCAAAATATGCTAATGTAGTTCCAAAAGTACCTCTAATCCAAGAGCTTACTCCTCCTCTACTTTCTTTAAAAACTGATCCTAGTTCTCCTACCATTAATGCATATGGTACAAAGTACATTCCAATTATAAGTACCCATGATACAATAACAGTTAATCCTTGGTTAGCAAAATTATTTACTACATTTCCGAAGCCCCACACTGATACAAATGCCATCATGGCTAGATTATACCAACGTAAATTCTTCTCTTGTTCACTCATAAAATTTCCTCCTTAATATAGTCTTACCATTTTATAATATCTATTAAACCTATGTTTGTCCATAGTTTAATAGTAACTATTTTTCATAAGCTCTTATTAATTGTTTCAATAATTTTACTGTTTCTACTGGCTTCTTACCTACTGATGTTTCTCCTGCTAATAAAAAACCTGTTACACCACTATTTATAAAAGTATATATACTTTCTAACTCACTTATGGTGCTGCTAAATCCATTCTTCATGCTATCTAATATATGAGTTGCTATTATTATATCTTTATTATAATTACTACTCTTTAAATTTCTTAATAAATCAAACTCCTCCTCAACCGAAGTTATTAAACCACATTCTGGAACCAAGTCTCCTCTTGCGATAATAATTCCATCACTACAACTTATTATTTCTTTATAATTTCTTAAAGCTAATTGAGTTTCTATTTTAGAAAATATTTTAATATCCTTTAGATTTCCATTTATAGTTTTTATATATTCTCTTATATTGAGTATATCTTTAGAGGTTTCTACATAAGATTGACTAATTATATTTATATTATTATTAATAGCCCACTTTAAACTTATTTTATCTTTTTCGCTTAATACACTTTCCCCTAAATCAATACCAGGAATATTACACCCTTTTCCTTTTCTAATAACTCCACTATTTTTAGATATAGCTTTTAAAAATATTTTATCTTTATCAATAATATCAAAATTCATACTTCCATCTTTCATAGATATTTTTTCTATATTATTTTTCTGTATAATATCTGACATTATGCTTAATGGAATAATTTTAACATTTTCATCATTATTATTAATAATAGAGTATACATCACTACTACAAAAATAAACTACTTCATCATAATTCACCTTAAATACTTTCTCAAAATTTTCATATACCCTAATTTTTTTCCCGCATAAATCTGCCATAATACTTATATCTTTTTTTATACTTCTAGCATAACTTAATATTTTCCTAAATTCCTCTTCATAAAAATGTGAAAAATTTAGCCTTAAAATATCTACACTATTATTAATAAATTCAAATAAAACCTTTTTATTTGATGAGTTAGGTCCAATAGTCGCAATTATTTTCATTAATACCCTACCTATATATTGCTTATAATTTATATTATTATAGTTTTTCATTTTTATTACATATTAGTAACTCTATATCTAATTAAATTATGTATTTTTATAAAAAATCACTTTATTAAACTGCTATGTTCTAAAATTTACTTTTACAGAATAATTATTTATATAATCATTTCTAGGAGGATAAAATGAAATACCTAAAACTTATTTTTATTTTATTATTATGTTCTATTTTATCTGGATGTATATTTGATGATCCTAAATACATAAATTTAAAAAGTAAACCTAATCTTTATTACTACTCAAATGAAATTTATAAAAAAGTAATGTCAAATGAAGATTATTCTCTTAAAGTTTTTGATTCTAATTTTTATGAATATCATGATGTTTCACAAGAAGATTTGAATATTTTACCTGAATTTTTAGAGTCTTTAAATACTAATAACTATGTAGATGAATTAAACTTAGAAAACGAAAAAGTAAAATATAAACTTATTATTGAGTTTAATAATAGTAACTCAAAATATATTATAAATATTTATAACAAAGATTATATTACACTATTCCCATGGGATGGAAATCTAGAAGAAGACATGATAACTATGGATGGTATTCCTATAAGAAATAATCTTTATTCATTTTGTATTTATATAATTAATAAAGCTAATTCTAATAGTTAATTTAAGCTTTTAATGAAATATTATAAAATTATATAAAAGAATTTTTATCAATATATATAATTATGTTATAATATACAAAAATACTGCACCAATAATAAGGGGGAGATTTAATGAGAATTAGTAACTTTAAGAGATTAGCAATATTATCAGTTTTCATGGTATCATTAGGAATGGTTGGATGTGACAAATCTACAGAACAAAAATCAGTCTCTACCGAATCAAAAGTAAATTTGACTACGGTTCTAAAATATAAAGATTCTTATGTTGGAGATAATTCTGCTATAGTAAATATAGTTAATAACTTACCAGCCAATATATACAATGTTGGTATAGAACTGCAAACTACATCAAAACCATATGAGATAACTATACGATATAAAGGGTTTGACGATATTGACATTAGATTTGAAGATGGCTCCTTGATATCATCATCCTTTCCATATGTAATGAAAAATAATGCTTTAATAATATTATCCCTTGTTAAGAATGTTGATATAGTAAATTTTGATGTGGATGATGGAACTGTTATTACTTATGAACGAACTGATTTGGTAAATTCTTATAAAGATGACTTTGGAAATAACTTAGAGGAAATAACAAAAGATAAATCTTCATTAGAGAACTTTATTAAAACTAATAAAAAATAAATATAAAGACTAAACCCCCAGTAATTACTGAGGGTTTTTATTATCTAATAATTCAAAAATTCTCTTATTTTTAAGTGGATGTAATGCATATGGTGCAATCTCATTTAATGGCTTTAATACAAAATCTCTTAAATGCATAAATGGATGTGGTAATATAACAAACTCATCATTGCTTACTAAATCATCATATAAAACAATATCTAAATCTATTATTCTTGGTCCCCATTTTATTTCTCTCACTCTTCCAAGTTCATTTTCTATTCTTAAAAGCTCTGTCATAAGCTCTCTTGGTGTTAAGTAGGTTTCCAATTTAATTGCACCATTTAAAAATTCTTCTTGATCTTCATTTCCCCATGGTTCAGTTACTATAAAAGATGAAACTTTTGCAATTTTAATACCTTCAACTTCTTCAATTTTTTTCATTGCATTTTTGAAGTTTTCTTCCCTATTGCCCATATTGCTTCCTATAGTTATATATGCAGTATGTCTTTCTCTATTAATTTCAACGGCAGCATAGTCTAAGTGTCTTCCTATAGGTGCCCATGGTTTTTTTAATAATACTTTAACTCCATTAACCATAGAATAATTATCTAAAATAAAATTAGCTACCTTATTTACAACACTTTCAATTAAGTCTAATGATTCTTCTTGGAAAATATCTATAACTTTATGACATAACTCCCCATAATGAACTGACTTAGTTAAATCACAAGTAGTTGCAGCTTCTTTAATATCTAATGATAACTCTAATGATAATATAAACTTTTGCCCTAATGTTTTTTCTTCTTGAAATACTCCATGATTAGCAAAAATTTCTATGTCTTTTAAATATATTTTGTCCATACTTACACCTACTTTGCTCTTAATATTGCATCTGTCATTACAGCTACTCTTTTATTTTCTAATACATCATGAACACGAACAAATTCTAATCCTTTCATTATTCCCATAACAGTAGTTGCAAGAGTACCTTCAACTCTCTCATTTACAGGTAAATTTAAAGTTAATCCTATCATAGATTTTCTTGATGTACCTAAAAGAACTGGATATCCCATTTCTTTTATTATTTCACAATTATTCATTACAATTAAATTTTCCTCATAAGTCTTAGCAAAACCTATACCTGGATCTAAAATTATATTTTCTTTTTTCACTCCAGCTTCTATTGCAATATCAATACTTTCTTGTAAATCAGCTACTACATCTTTCATTAAATTTTCATAAGGCTTAGGTTGTCTATTATGCATTAAAATAATAGGAACATTATATTTGGCAGCTACTTTAGCTATATTTTTATCATATTTAGCTCCCCAAATATCATTAATAATATCAGCTCCAGCTTTTACAGCTTCTTCTGCTGTTTTACTTTTATATGTATCAATTGATATTATTACATCTAACTGTTCTTTTATAGCCTTTATTATTGGGACTACTCTTTTAATTTCTTCTTCTTCAGTTACATACTCAGCACCTGGTCTAGTAGACTCTCCACCAATATCTATTATATCAGCTCCATCTTCTACTAACTTTTTAGCTTGAGCTACAGCTGCTTCTATCTCATTAAACTTACCACCATCTGAAAAGGAATCTGGTGTTACATTTAGTATTCCCATTATATAAGTTCTTTCACCTATATTAAACTCTTTATTTCCTATTCTCAATGCCTCTTCCTCCTTAATATGTTATTCTAAAGTTTTTCTTTTCTTTGCTCCAATAACATTCCTTTTCTGCTTTACAATTAAAACATTGCCTAGATAATTTGTCTGCTTTATATATTATTTCTTCTAGTTTATTATCACTTTCTTTTCTATGATTAGCAATTCCATTTAAAATAAGGTCAATTTCTTCTTTACTAAAGTTTGTATCTCTTAATATCTCCTTGCTCATTTCCACACTAGCTATATCATGATGTATCCCCTCTTCATATTGCTTAACTCTTCCTATATCATGCAATAATCCTATAGCATAAATAACTTCTTTTGAAGCACTTAAACCCTCTTCTAAAACCATTATATATGCAATTCTAGCTACATCAATAAAATGTTCTATAGTATGGTTACAAAACTCTCTTTTGGCTTCATATACTTTTAGCTTTTCTAAAGACTCTTGATAAAGCTTATTATTCATTATTATATCAATATTTTTCATAAGTAAATCTTCCCTATCTTATAAAGTGCATAACTTCTCTTCTAAGCTCTATATCTTCTCTAAAGACACCCCTATAAGTAGTAGTTACAGTTTTAGCTCCTGGCTTTTTAACACCTCTCATTGTCATACAAGTGTGTTCTGCTTCTATCACAACCATAGCACCTTCTGCATCTAAGTATTCCATTATTGCATCTGCTATTTCTGTTGTTAATCTTTCTTGTAATTGAGGCTTTTTAGCATAAACCTCTACTGTTCTTGCAAGCTTAGAAAGTCCTGCTACCTTTCCCTTAGGTATATATGCTATATGTGCCTTACCAAAGAACGGCACTAAATGATGCTCACACATTGAAAAGAAAGTTATATCCTTTTCTAATACTAAATCATTATTTTCAACTTCAAATGTTTTAGATAAAATTTCTTTAGCATCCTTTCCTATCCCATCAAAGATTTCCATATACATTCTTGCAATTCTATCTGGTGTTTCTATTAATCCTTCTCTATTTACGTCTTCACCTATTCCCTCTAAGATTAATTTTACACCTTCCATTATTTTTTCTTTATTCATATTTTTCGCCTCCATTTATTGCTTCATCATATTGCTTTTTTATTTCTTTAACTACTTCACTATCAAATAGCTTGTCTTCTATAGAAGAAACCTTTATTACCCCAACTAATGAATTAGTTAAGAATACCTCATCACTATTCAACAATTCCTCTTTTGTTATTCTAGCTTCTTTAACCTTAAAGTTTTTAATAACCCAATTACGAACTACTCCTGGTAATAAACCATCTTTAACTGGTGGTGTATATATATTTTTATTCTTAACTATAAAAATATTACTTGTACACCCTTCACACAAATTACCCAGCTCATTAAAGAAAATTGCTTCATTAAAGCCACTACTTTGACATAATTCATATTCTATAATATTTTCTAAATAATTTAAAGTTTTAAAAGCTACTACCCTTGATGTAGAATTTCTTAAAACCTCTGAAATTCTAACTTTGAACCCATTAATATAATCTTCATCTTTATATTTTATATCTCTTGTAGCATAAACTAAATTTTTTTCAGTAACTACTATTTTTAATGCCTTATTTTTTATATTATTTTCATTAATAAAGCTAATTACATCATCTTTATTAATTGCTTTTCCTAAAGATAAAGCATTTATAGACTTATTAAGTCTTTCTATATGCTCATCTAAAAAAATTGCTTTTTCCTTAACTAATATAGTTTCAAAAACTCCTCTTCCAAAAAACAATCCACTATCTATTTCGATATTACTATTTTGATATATTACTTTTCTCATTAAAATTCCTCTATAATACTCTCATTAAAGCTTTAGCCTTATCCAATGTTTCATTATACTCATCTTCTTCAATTGAATCATAAGTAATTCCACCACCAACACCAAAATAGGCCTTATTATCCTTTTTTAAAATAGTTCTAATAGCTATATTAAAATCACAATTACCTCTAAAATCAAAATAACCTATACATCCAGTATAAATATTTCTTTTTAATCCTTCTAGTTCTTCAATTATTTCCATTGCTCTTATTTTAGGCGTTCCTGTAATTGATCCTCCTGGGAAACACTCTTTTATACATTCCACAGATGAAACTTTATCTTTTAACTGCCCTTCTACAGTAGAAACTAAATGAAATACTGTTGCATATTCCTCTAACTTAAAGTTTTCTGTTACCTTTACAGTATGTGGTTTACATACTTTACTAAAGTCATTTCTTTCTAAATCTACAACCATTAATAGTTCGGCTTTATCCTTTTCACTATTAATTAACTCTAATTTATTTTTCTCATCCTCTTCTATAGTAGCCCCCCTTGGTCTTGTACCCTTTATTGGTCTTGTGTGAGCTTTGTTATTAACTACTTGAATAAATCTCTCAGGAGATGAGCTTATTATCTGAAAATCTTCAAAATTTAAATATGCGGAAAAAGGAGCCTTATTAATACTTCTAAGTTTCTTATATATGTCAAATGAATCTTCTTCATTTCTACACCAAAATCTTTGAGTCATATTTGCAATATAGACATCACCAGAAACTATGTAGTTTTTTAATTTAGTAACTGAATTTTTATACTCTTCCTTATTGAAATTAGAATAGAATTTATTATTGCTTTCCTTTTCTACCATTTCTTCATCTATTTTATTTCCACTATGTATAACCTTTAATATACTATTTATATTTTCAATATTTCCATCTAAGTCTGTAATATATTTTTTATTATTTATTAAATCGAAAATTATTATATTTTTATAAAAAATAAACTTCATATCAGGAATATTAAAGTCAGCTTCAGATTCATCTGGAAGCTCTTCTAAAAGTCTTCCTGCATCATAAGAAATATATCCCATAGTCCCACTTAATAATGGAATTTCATCTTCAATATCATTTTTATACTCATTTACTAGATTTTCTAATATTTTAAAAGGATCTCCCTCTATTCTATTACCATTTATATATGATTTTTTATTAATTAATTCAAATTGTAAAAATGGATTTATCCCAATAAAAGAATAATGCGAAAGATTATTATCACTTTTAGAGCTATCTAATAATATTGTATCTTTCTGATTTTTAAATAAACTATATACCTCAAAGGCATTTAATTTACTATTAAATTCTAATTTAATTAACCCCACTTAATTACACTCCTAATAGTATTTTCATTTGTATTTATTATTTATTTTTAAAAGACTTTGTTATATTTATAAAATTGTTTAAAATCTTATGTCCTTCTTCTGTCATTTCAGCTTCTGGATGGAATTGAACTCCGTATATAGGTAAACTTTTATGTTTTATTCCCATTATCACATTATCTTCAGTTTCACTTGTTATTTCAAGTTCATTAGGAAAGTCATTCTTATCTACTATTAATGAATGATATCTTGTTACTCTTAAAGGATTTTTAACATCTTTAAATAAATCTTTATTATCATGATTTATATAAAACATCTTTCCATGTACAGGTTCTTTTCCTTTTATAACTTCTGCATTGAAATAATGACCTATACATTGATGTCCTAAACAAATACCAAGTATAGGTAGCTTACCTTTAAACTTATCAATAATTTCTAAACTTAACCCAGCCTCTTTAGGTGACTTAGGCCCTGGCGAAATTACTATTCCATCTATATTCATATTTTCTATATCTTTAATAGTTATTTTATCATTTCTATAAACTAAAACTTCTTCTCCTAATTCTTCAAAGTATCTAACTAGGTTATATACAAAAGAATCATAATTATCAATCATTAAAATCATTACTTTTCTCCATTAACTTATAGATTTATTATTATTGCATTATTGATGAATAAATTATATCATAGCTTTATAGACTAAAAAATACTTACTTGAAAGGAGTTTTAACTTATTATGATTATATGCGATTTACATACACATTCTACTGCTTCAGATGGTAAGTTTTCACCAAAAGAAGTTGTTAAAAAAGCTTATGATAGAGGCGTAAAGTATTTAGCATTAACAGATCACGATACTTTATCTGGTATTGCTGAAGCAAAAGAAGAAGCTGAAAAATTAGGTCTTAACTTTATTCCTGGAATAGAGTTATCTACAACATATAAAGGTGAAACTATACATATATTAGGTTACTTTAGAGGGGACGATTACAAAAATCCTGAACTAAATAACTATCTAGAAGATATTAAGAAAAAAAGAATTGAAAGAGCTCATGAGATAGTTAGAAGATTAAAGAAATTCAACGATATCGAAATAGATGTTAATGAAGTTCTTAAAAATGGTAAAGATACTATTGCAAGACCTCATATAGCTAAAGCTATAATAGATGCTGGATATAATTATTCAAAAGAATATATATTTGATAATTTCATTGGAGACCATTGCCCTGCATATATACCTGCAAATAAATTAGATTCAGAAGATGGAATTAAGTTATTAAGAAAATATAATGCAGTTGTTGTTTTAGCTCACCCTGTATTATTAAAAAAATTAGATATTATGGATGTTCTTCATTTAGACTTTGATGGAATTGAAGGGATTTATAGCCTTAATACTCCAGAGGCTACTGAAAACTTCTTAAAGATTGTAGATAAAAAAGGATTAATAACTTCTTGTGGTTCTGACTCTCATGGTCATGAAGATGATGATGCAAAACACGGAATCTTAGGCTCTCAATCTATGGAAGAATCTAGAGTTGAAAAGTT
>JAFNXG010000156.1 GCA_017383505.1 Clostridium sp. | reverse complement strand
GTTAATAGCAGCTATATATTTAGATAAGGGACTAGAATTTGCAAAAGATTATATTATAGGAAGATTTGAGAATATAATAAAGCGTGCAATAAATAATGATATAATTTTAGACTATAAAACTACATTACAAGAATATCTTCAAAAGAATGGAGAAATATCTATAGTGTATGAACTTATAAAGTTTGAAGGTCCACCACATAGAAGAAAGTTCTTTACAAAACTTATAATTGATAATAATGAACTTACTTGTGGTGAAGGTTATAGTAAAAAAGAATCGGAACAAAATGCAGCTAAGGCAGCTTTAAAGATCTTGGAGGAAAAGAATGAGTAAAAATTATTATATAATTCCTGTTTTTATTTCTCATCAAGGATGCCCACATCAATGTGTTTTTTGTAATCAAGATAGAATAGCAGGAAAATATGAAGAAGTTTTTGCTAGTGATGTTAGAAGGACTATAGATGAGTATTTAGAAACTATAAATAAAAAAGGATCTACAATTGAAGTATCATTTTTTGGAGGAACATTTACAGCAATTGATGTTAATAAGCAAAAAGAATTATTAAGCGTAGCTAAAGAATATAAAGAAAAAGGTTTAATACATAAAATAAGGCTATCCACAAGACCGGATGCTATATTACCTTATATTTTAAATTATTTAAAAGAATACAAGGTAGATATAATAGAGCTAGGAGTTCAATCATTAGACGATGAAGTTCTAAGAAAATCAGGTAGAGGACATAGTGTTAAAGATGTAGAAATAGCATCAAGACTTATTAAAGAAGCAGGATTTACATTAGGACATCAGATAATGCCAGGTCTTCCGGGTGATAATTTTGAAATTGACATAGAAACTACTAAAAAATCAATTGAAATGAAACCAGATATATGTAGAATATATCCATCATTAGTTATAAAAGATACACCTATGGAGGATATGTATCATAGAGGAGATTATAAGCCATATTCTTTAGATGAGGCTGTATATATTTCAGGAGAAATGCTTAAACTATACAATGAAGCTAAAGTTAAGGTGATTAGAATAGGACTTCAGCCAACGGATACTATTACTACTGGAAAAGATATAGTAGATGGGCCTTTCCATCCTGCATTTAGAGAATTAGTTGAAAGTTATTTAATTTGTCAAAACTTAGATAAAAAATCTCCTAAAGAAAAAGATATTATTATTGAAATTAATGAAAAAGATATTAGTAAGCTTTATGCTAATAAGAAAACTTATTTCAAAAGCTTTTTATCTAATAGAAAAGGTAAAGTATATGTTAATACCAATAATAAGGTTAAAAAAGGGAGAGTTAAGTTAACAATAATAGATAATAAAGAAGAGTTTAAAATATAAATAAATTTTAAGTTTTAACTATAATAAGACACAGTTTAAGTGGCAAGAAGCAAAGGTATAAAATAAAAAAGAAGATAATCTTTTTATATCCTTTGTATCTTGTCATTGTTTTATTGATATTTATTTGTATTTGCTATAAACTTAAAGAAAGAATGGAGTGAGAGTTGTTATGAAGGCAAAGACAAGAGAAAAAATTATGTATATAATTAGCATTTTTATGCTTATAGCATTTATAGTAAGTTTAATACCAGCTTTTATATAGAAAGATAAGGAGTGTATTTATGTTTTTAAGATCGCTTGAGATACGTGGATTTAAATCTTTTGCAGATAAAACAGAGCTAAGATTTAAAAAAGGAGTAACTGCGGTTGTTGGACCTAATGGTAGCGGAAAAAGTAATGTTTCTGATTCTGTGAGATGGGTACTTGGAGAACAAAGTGTTAAAAATCTTAGAGGTGGAAAAATGGAGGATGTTATTTTTGCAGGAACTCAATTTAGAAAACCTTTAGGATTAGCACAAGTATCTCTTACGTTAGATAATTCAGATGGAACATTATCGACAGAATATAATGAAGTAACGGTAACTAGAAGAATATTTAGATCTGGAGAAACAGAGTATTTAATTAATAATCAAAAATGTAGATTAAAGGATATCACTGAATTATTTATGGATACAGGGATAGGTAAAGAAGGATATTCTATAATTGGACAAGGTAAAATTGATGCAATATTAAGTGGTAAGCCAGAAGATAGAAGAGCTTTATTAGAAGAAGCAGCAGGTATAGTAAAATATAAATCTAGAAAAGAAGAGGCAGAAAAGAGATTAACTAATACAGATGCCAACCTAGTTAGAATTAGAGATATAATAGCAACTTATGAAGAAAGACTTGAACCTTTAAGAATAGAAAAGGAAAAGGCAGTTAAATATAAAGCTTTGGCAGAAGACCTAAAAATAAAAGAAGTTTCTATATTAGTAAATCATATTGAAAGAGTTTCTAAAGAGATAGAAGGACTGTCAAAGGATATTGAAAAAAGACAAGAGTCTATAGATAAGAAGAGAGAAAATCTTAAGGCTCATAAAAAAGTTTTAGATGAAATTCAAAGAAAAATAGAGGACATAGAGAAGAAAAATAAATTAGAAAAAGAAGAGTACTATAATAAAAAAGAAGAATCTACAAATCATTTAAGAGATATTGATCTTTTTAAGGAAAGAGTTAGTAACTTTAAATCTTTAATAGAAAAAGAAGAAATAGAGATAAAAGCATTAAATGCTAATTTAGAAAATCTTATTTTAGAGAAAAAAGATTTAGAAGAAAAATTAAATGAGAAAAGTAAAGAAAGTAAAGATAAAGTATTTGAAATAAGTAATGTAGAGAGATTAATTAATGAAATAAATATAAAAATAGAAAAAATAGAAAAGGAACTTAATATTTTAAAGAATACGGAGTTTGAAATACTATCTAGAAATTCTAACATTAATAATGCTATTGAATCTTTACAAAAAGAAATTAAATATAAGAATGAAATACAAGATAATTTAGATAAATCTATAGTTACATTAGAAGGTAATTTAGCTATTAATATTGGAACAATAGAAGAGGTAAAGTTAAAGCTTAAACATGTAAAAGATATTATTACTAAATTAGAAGAGGAAGTAGTGTTAACAAGAAAAGAATTATCAAAAACACATTCTCTTTTAAATAATCAAGATAATAAGCTTAGAGCTTTATCAAAGAAAATTAATGAATCAGAAGCTACTCATACAACACTTGAAAACTTAGAGAAGCATTATGAAGGATATAATAGAACTGTTAAGAACTTAATGGAACATGTTGAAAAAGGAAGAGTACAAGGAATAAAAGATATAAAAGTACTAGGTGAAATTTTTGAGGTTGAAAAAAAATATGAAGTTGCAATAGAAATAGCTTTAGGTGGAGCAATATCTAATGTAATAACTATTAATGATAATGATGCAAAAAATTTAATTTCATATTTAAAAAATAAGGGGTTAGGTAGAGCAACATTCTTACCGCTAAATATTATTAGAGGAAAGAAATTAGATATACCTAATGAGATAAAAAAATCTAAAGGGTATATTGGAATTGCATCAGATATTTTAAAATATGATGTTAAGTATAAAGGTGTAATAGATTATAATTTAGGTAGAACTATAATTGCAGAAAATATGGATTATGCTCTTAATATATCTAAAATAGGTAGACATAACTATAAAATAGTAACTTTAACTGGTGAAGTAATTAATCCAGGTGGAGCTTTAACAGGGGGAAGTATTCAAGGTAAAAATGCTAATCTTTTAGGAAGAAAAAGAGAAATTGAAGAGTTATCTCAAAATATTCTAAATTTAAAAGAGCAGTATAATATTGAAGTGTCTAAGTTTAATGATATAAAGGTAAAAATTAAGGAACTAGATGAAGATATATTAAATAAAAGAGAAGAAGTTCATAGTAGAAATATAGAGTTAACAGTATTAGAAGGAGAAATAAAAAATCTTATAAATGATGGAGATAAATTGAGTAAAAATATTGAAAACTCTAAGAGACAAAAAGAAGAAAATAATAAGAGTATTAATTATCTTTTAGAGAAATTAGAATCTAAAAAAGAAGAGTTAGATAAGTTAGATGCTAGAAGTACTGAAAGAAAAGAGAAAGTTAAATTAATTGAAGAAGAACTTGTAAATAATATTAAAGAAAGAGATGCTTTGAAAGAGAAAATTATTAGCTTAAAAGTTAATAATGCTACATTAGAAGAAAGTTTACAAGGACAAAGATTACAATTACAATCAAAGATTTCAGAAATAAGAGAAAAAGAAAATAAGATAAAATACTTAGAAAATGAAATTAAAATTAAAAATAATAATATTAATTCTTTATTAGAAAATATAAAAAATAAGGAAAATATATTAAAAGAAATAGACCAAAGAGTGTTAGAGTTAGAGGATTCCTTTAGAGAAGATGAAATAATTAAGGTAGAGCTTAAGGAAACTTATAAAACTAAGGAAAGTGTAACTAATGAAATAATAGAAATAATAAGAGTAGAAGAAAATGAGTTAAATAAAAGAGCAATACAAAATGCCAAAGTAGAAAGTGAACAAGAAGCTCTTTATAATAGGTTAAATAGTGAGCTTAATTTAACTTTAGCAGAGGCTAAAGAATTAGCTATCTCTATTGAAAATATTAATTCTATTAAAGATGATATAGCTAGATTAAAATCAAAAATAGCATCATTAGGAACAGTTAATCTATCTGCAATAGTAGAGTATGATGAAGTTTGTGAAAAGTATGAATTTATGTCTTCTCAAGAATTGGATTTGCAAAAAGCAAAAGAAGAACTTATAGAAGTTATAAATGAAATGACTATACAAATGCAAGAAATGTTTAAAGAAAACTTTAAGATATTAAATGAAAACTTTGGAGAGACTTTTAGAGAGTTATTCAAAGGTGGTAATGCAGAACTTATTTTAGGTGGAGATGATGTTTTAAACTCTAATATAGTAATAAATGTTGAACCACCGGGCAAAAAGCTTCAAAACATAAATCTAATGTCAGGAGGAGAAAAAGTTTTATCAGCTATTGCACTACTTTTTGCAATATTAAAGATGAAGCCAACACCATTCTGTATTCTAGACGAAATAGAAGCCGCTTTAGATGATGCCAACGTATATAGATATGCAGAATTCTTAAAAGCTTTTTCAGAAAACATTCAATTTATAGTAATAACACATAGAAAAGGAACAATGGAAGCTAGTGATGTAATGTATGGTATAACCATGGAAGAAAAGGGAATATCTAAAGTAGTATCAGTAGACTTATCAGAAAACTAGGGAGGTAATAAAATGTTTGGAAAACTATTTAATAACTTAAAAACAGGATTAACAAAAACAAGAAATGCATTAACAGATAAAATTAATGAAACTTTAAAATTAGCTATAACGATTGATGAGGATTTATACGAAGAATTAGAGGAAATACTTATAATGGCAGATATAGGTATGGATACTACTATGGAAATAATCGAAAGATTAAAAGATAAAATTAGAAAAGAAAAAATTAATGATGTTGAATTGGTAAGACCGGCTTTAAAGAGTGTAATTGCTGAAATAATGAAAGATGACAGTGAAGAAGCGGCAGTAGAAAAAGAAGGAAAAGATGTTATTTTAGTAATAGGTGTAAATGGAGTTGGAAAAACTACTAGTATAGGAAAACTTGCAGCTATGAATAAAGCTGAAGGTAAAAAGGTATTATTAGCAGCTGCAGATACATTTAGAGCTGGAGCTATAGATCAACTTGTTGTTTGGAGTGAAAGAGCAAAGGTTGATATTGTTAAACATGAAGAAGGTTCAGATCCAGCAGCAGTTGTATTTGATGCAATTAATGCTTCTAAATCAAGAGGTGTAGATTTACTTATATGTGATACTGCAGGAAGATTACACAATAAAAAGAACTTAATGGATGAACTTGGAAAAATTAATAGAGTAATAGATAGAGAACTTGCTGATGCTAATAAACAAACTTTATTAGTATTAGATGGAACAACTGGTCAAAATGCTGTAATTCAAGCTAAACAATTTATGGAAGTTTGTCCTATTGACGGTATAGTTTTAACTAAACTTGATGGAACAGCTAAAGGAGGAGTTGTAATATCTATTAAAAACACTCTAAAAATACCTGTAAAATACATAGGTGTAGGAGAGGGTATTGAAGATTTACAAGCATTTGATGCTGAAAGCTTTGTAGAAGCATTATTTTAGTTAGTACAATAAATTATAATTATTTTAGTTAATATCTATAAATTATAGGTATTAACTAAAAACTTGTTGCTAAAATTTAAATTAGTAATTAAAATAACTATAGATACCTAAGACGTAGGTTTAATTTTCATAGGAAGAATAGAAAATAACCACTTTTAAGATAAGGAATAAAAAAATTAAAAGTGTTAAGTAAAAATACTTGACACCTAATTATTATTCTGTTAAAATCTCAGATGTGGGTAAGGTGATATGCATGGAAGATAGAGTTGAAATTTCCTTATTGATGGATTTTTATGGTCCATTACTTACGGAAAAACAAAAAAGTATCATGGAGCTATATTACAATGAGGATTTATCTTTAGCTGAGATTGCTGAATTAAACAATACGAGTCGCCAAGCGATTCATGATCTTATAAAAAGATGTTATAAACAACTTCTAACCTATGAAAGTAAATTAAATTTACTTGAAAAATCCTTAGAAAGAGAAAAAAAGATTATTAGTGTTTTAGATGATATTAATAATAAATATTCTTTAAGTGAAGAGGATTATATAAATTGCAAAGAAACTTTAGAAAATTTAACTATATGCCGGAAGGCTATGTGCCAGAGGTTCGCAATGTCTACAACTGCGGTGCCGACACACAAAAACAGTTTGACGTACGTGCGGCAGATGCACTTG
>JAFNXG010000155.1 GCA_017383505.1 Clostridium sp. | reverse complement strand
AAGCATTCCAAGATCTGCTCTAAGCTTCCCTGAACCTCCGCCATCATCTCCAACTGTTACTATAGCCGTTATATTTCTTGTATATAACTTTAATCCTCTAAGCATTGTAGAAAGACCTGTTCCTCCACCAATAACTACTACCTTAGGTCCACCTACATGTACTCTTTCTTCATCTACAAGCTCTTCTATATTTTTATTATTTATGGTTATTTTAACTTTTTCACTATTAATTAATGATATTAAAGATTTTATAAATTCTGAAAAAGCTATATATAACATTAAAATTCCTATTATACTTAAAAGTAAATATAACATTTTTATAGTACTGTCATAACCTTTATTTGAAATAATTTCAATAACCCCTAATACAAGTACCACTACCCCCATGAAACCAAGGAATAACCATCTCTTTATCCTTATTCCAGGCTTCATAAAAAACCTCACTATCATAGTTTCTTATCCCCTTTATGAACGTCCTCTTTAATATCTCTGTGTTCAATATATACATTAAAGTTTTTATCATGTAAATTCTCATAAATCTCATTTGCTATAGCCACTGATCTATGTCTTCCTCCTGTACATCCTATTGAAATAATAAGTTGTCTCTTACCCTCTTTTTGATAGTTAGGAATTAAAAATTCTAACATATCCTTTATTTTTTCTAGGAATGCTTTAGTTTCATATTGCTCTAATACATAATCTCTAACTGGCGTATCTAAACCAGAAAATGGCTTTAGTTCTGGTATATAAAATGGATTTGGTATAAATCTAACATCAAATACTAAATCTGAATCTACTGGTATTCCATACTTAAACCCAAAACTTAATATAGTAATTGATACTTGTTTCTCAGGTAACTTTTCATCACCAAAATACTTAGTCATTTCTTCTCTTAAGTCGCCTATTTTATATTTTGAAGTATCTATTATTATATCTGCTTTATTTTTAACTTCTCTTAGCTTTTCTCTTTCTAATTCAATTCCTGTTATAACTCTTCCTCCAGCTGATAATGGATGACTTCTTCTCTTTTCTTTAAATCTTTTTACAATAACCTCATCAGTTGCATCTAAGAATAGTATTTCATAATTGAATTGTTCTTTTTCTAAATCTCTTAAACTTTCAAATAGGTCATCAAAGAATACTCCCCCTCTTATATCTATAACTAACGCGACCTTATCAATTTTTCCATCACTTTGTCTGCAAGCTTCAGCAAACTTTGTTATTAATGTTGGTGGTAAATTATCTACACAAAAATATCCCATATCTTCTAGGCTTTTAGTAGCTTCTGATTTCCCTGCACCTGATAATCCCGTTACTATAATAAATCTCATATACTACCTCCTAAAATTTCTATTATCATTTAACATACTCTCTTCTAGATTATATCATATATAAAAGCTACATTAAAATTACAATTTAATGATAAAATACATTCATCATAAATTAAGGTTGAAGTTGTAATTACAGCTTCAACCTTAATTTTTTCTCTTCATTACCTTCTTTAATAATAAATAAACCTTAATCTTATAACTAATTACCTACTATATGATTTAGAATTATCTCTTGAATTTCTACTGTATGATTTGCTATATTTTTTTGAATTATTTTTTGATGCATTACTATAAGAGTTGCTTTTTTTAGATAATTTACTTGTCCATTTGCTTATCCAACTACTTATTCTATTACTCATTGAATTATCTGAACCATATTTCTCTTTGTCATTTGAAATACTCATAGAATTGCTATTATAACTTTCTTTATTTTTCATAGCTTTTTTATTGTTTACTTTTTTGCATCCATAATATTTATAACCTCTACATGATCTACTTTTATAATATCTCATAATAAACACTCCTATATATTCATATTTGAATTGAAGTCTTTTTTACTTTACTTAATATATATTATTCTTAATATTAATTTTGTGTTACATTTTATTTTATATTTTTGTTATAATATTCTTCCTCATATATAGCCCTTATAAACTCTTCAAAGTTTTCTCTTTGAGTATGCTTATTATCACCATATACCTTATTTATAGTCACTAATCTATTTAATGTCTCTGGATTTAGGGAATACATTTTTTTGTAATTTCCACTTTGATATAACTCTTTTAACTTTTTCCCTAAATCAAATAAAGAATTATAATACATACCATTAGAAAATCCTCTCATTTCATCTTTTATATTTGTACTTTTACTAAAAAATAATGATTTTGCTAACCATCCTTCCATTGCAGCTCCACTACTTGTTGTATTAGTTAATACCATGTTTATATATTTTGTAAACTCAATGAAAATACCATCATATAATTTTATACCAACTATAGGGTACCATAGTCCTTTAACCTTTCCACTATTTGTACCAGACGATCTAAAGAAAGGTAACGTTACTATTTCAACTCCATAATCATACTCAATATTAACATCTATCAATCCTATAACTCTAAATGGTTCTACTGTATATAAATTTACTCTAAAACTTTCAGTATATATATTAGATGCATCTATTAAATTAACCATAATATCACCTTATTTTAGATTTTATTTAGTTCCTTTAGTTCATTGAGCTGATTTCTAATTGTTTGTATACTTTCATATTCTTTATCTATACCCATCAATTTCCTTAATAAACTTAACTCTTTTTCATTTAAATCCAATTCTTCATACCAAGGTTTTTCCTTATTTGATATAGATTCATATGAAGAATAATATAAATGAATTAAAAAATCCCCTATATACCAGTAATCTTCTTTCTTCATATATTTTTTGTCATCTACATACCTAGCTAGTCCAAAGTCAATTAATGCTAACTCATTATTACTTCTAATAATTACATTTGGTAATCTAATATCCCTATGAACTATATTTTTGTTATGCAATATTTCTGCTAAATCCAATAATTTAATTGCGATTTCATAAATTTCATCTCTTGAAAATGAATATCCTTGTTTATACAATAAATCTCCAAATACTTTTCCTTCAATATATTCTAATATATAACCCTCTCTATATTTATCTTTAAATCTAGATATAAATTTGGGAAATTCAACATTTTCTAATTTATTTAATATACTTTCTTCATAAAATAACTTTTCTCTTGTTTGTTTAAGCATTTTCTTTTTTAATTGTTTTATTACATACTTTTTCCCCATGTCATCAATAGCTAAATATGCAATTCCATATCTACCTTCACCTATTAGCTTTATAATGGTATATTCACCTATTCTCTCATTTTTCTTAAAATATTTATCCATTATTCTACATAATTATATGAACTATTCTATAATTCATATAAATCCCCCTAATTTATTTATATATTAATTTTGGGCCTTTGCTAATATATAATATGAACTTTACATATCTTATGTTACACCTTATATAAGGTATAAAAAAAGAAGCTACTTATTTAGTAACTTCTTATTCTTCACCTATTATTCTAACTTCAGTATGAAGTTCAACTCCAAATTGTTTCATAACTTCATCTTGAATATGCTCTATTAAATCTGTAATATCTTTAGCTGTAGCATTTCCCTTATTTATTACAAAACCTGAATGTTTCTCTGAAACTGCTGCTCCACCTATAGAATATCCTTTTAATCCTGCATCTTGAATAAGCTTTCCAGCAAAATATCCTGTTGGCCTTTTAAATGTACTTCCTGCTGATGGGTACTCAAGTGGTTGTTTTGACTCTCTCTTATTAGTTAAATCATCAACTAACTCTTTAATAGTTTTTACAGTTCCCTTCTTTAATTTAAATACAGCTGATAATACTGTATATCCTTTTTTCATAACTAAAGAAGATCTATATCCAAAGTCTAATTCTTCATTTGTAAGATTTATAATATTACAATTTTCATCAATTACCTCTACACTTTCAATAACTTGAGATACTTCCCCATCATAGGCTCCAGCATTCATAAATACTGCTCCACCTATAGTTCCTGGTATTCCACATGCAAATTCAAATCCAGTTAATGAGTTTTCCATAGCTTTATCAGAAACTGCTTTTAGCATTGCTCCACATTCTGCTTCAATTTTATCATCATTCACAGTTATATTATTAACTGCCTTTAATGATATAACAACACCTCTAAATCCACCATCTCTAACTAATATATTAGAACCATTTCCTATAACATAAACTGGAATATTGTTTTCTTTACAAATACAGATACTCTTTTTAATTTGATCCTTTGTTTCTGGAATCAATAATATATCCGCTGGTCCACCCACTTTAAAATTGACATAACCACTTAATTTTTCATCTATTTTAATACTGTTTTCATCATAAAATTCTCTAAATAACTCTACAAATTTACTGTATTTATTCATGATAAACTCCTTAAAATATAAAATATTTACAATTTAATAGTATAATGTATATTTTAATATTAAACAAGTAATTTCCTTTTAATTATTGCCATTAAAGTAAATATAAATACTTTCTGCCGATTTTTTATTTATTGAAGGAATTTCTAATAACTCTTCTATACTAGCCTTTTTTATATTATCTACACTACCAAACTTCATTAATAAATCTCTTCTTCTCTTTTCTCCAACATTAGGTATATCATCTAAAACAGAATGCAATGTTCTTTTATCTCTCAAACTTCTATGATATGTTATAGCAAACCTATGAACCTCATCTTGTACTCTTCTTATTAGCTGCATTAGATTTGAGCTTCTATTAATAATTAACTCTTTATTATTATATACTATACCTCTTGTTTGGTGCTTATCATCTTTAACTAGTCCACATACTGGAATGTTTATATTTAATCTATCTAAAACCTCTAGAGCTATATTTACCTGTCCCTTTCCACCATCCATCATTATTAAGTCTGGGAAATTAGAAAATTTACCTGCAGATAATTTTAAATTTCTTTCTTGTATAGCTCTTACTTCTTCAAGACCATGATTAAATCTTCTAGTTAATATTTCTCTCATACTATCATAATCGTTAGCACCTTTTACAGTTTTTATTTTAAACCTTCTATAATCACTGTTTTTCGCTCTTCCTTCTTCAAATACAACCATTGTTCCAACAGAATCTACACCTTGTATATTAGATATATCATAAGCCTCTATTCTTGTAGGCCATTCATCTAACTCTAATAATCCTTGCAACTCTTGTAATGCTATTCTATTTATTTCTTTATCTTTTAGATATTTGTCTTTAAACTTTTCTAAAGTAACTTGAGCATTATTTTTAACCATTTCTAGCATATCTTTTTTTTGCCCTTTTTGTGGTACTTTAATCCATACTTTAGAGCCTCTTTTTATAGTTAAATACTCTTCAATTAATTCTATTTCATTAATCTCTGGTACATATACAGTTTTAGGAACCTTAGCAGTTCCCCCATAAAATGATGCTATAAACTCTTCTAATATTTCCGCTATACTTTCATTAGCCGTATTTTCAAATATAAAATGTTCTCTTCCTATTACCTTACCATCCCTAGAGAAAAATACCTGAATACAACTATCCTTTTCATCTTGGTCAATATTTATAAAGTCTTCATCACCTTCCATAGTCTTAAATATCTTTTGTTTTTCTACTATAGCTTCTATTGCTAATATTTTATCTCTTATTGATGCTGCCTTCTCAAACTCTAAGTTCTCTGCTGCGCTTTCCATTTCAGCTTTAAGCATTTTTGTGATATACGTTTCTTTTCCACTTAAAACGTCAATTATATCACTTATCATTTTCCCATATTCTTTTTTGCTTATATGACCTCCACATGGTCCAAAGCATTTTTTTATATGATAATTTAAGCAAGGCCTTACTTTTTCTCCACTTTCCTTAATTACTAACTTACAAGTTCTTAAAGGAAATATCTTATATATTAAATCTATCGTTTCATATACTGCTGTTCCATTTGTATATGGTCCAAAATACTTGCTTCCATCTTTTGAAAAATTCCTTGTTACAAATACTCTAGGAAAATCATCTTTAACAGTTATTTTTATAAAAGGATAGAACTTATCGTCTTTTAATAAAATATTATATTTAGGGCTATACTTTTTTATCAAATTACACTCTAAAATAAGAGCTTCCATTTCAGAATCTGTTATTATATATTCAAATTCAGCAATATTTTTTACCATTACTCTTACTTTTTCGGAGTGATTCTTTGAATTTTGGAAATAACTCTTAACTCTATTCTTTAAAACTTTTGCCTTTCCGACATATATTACTTCCCCTAATGAATTTTTCATTAAATAAACACCTGGTTTATCAGGTAAATTTTTTATGTGATATTCAAAATCAAACATAGTACTCCCTTCCTTTGTAAAAGCTAAGAAAATAAGAGTTAAAAATTGAAGAATGGAATTATTAAAAGATTTATATATTCTTTTTTTAATCTAGTTTTTACTAAATTAACTTCTTCACTTCTTCTATCTTAACTCTTATTTAATATACCTTTAATGAAATTATTTTATATCTTCTTATATAAATTATATTACAAATATTTTATTTTCCTAAAACTGCTTGCCTAACAACTTTACTAGCAACTGTGGCCGCTTTACCTGATCCAGTTCCTCCATTTTCCACTATTACAGCAACTGCTATCTCTGGATTATCCATTGGAGCTGCTGCTATAAACCAGCTATGTGGAGTTGCAGGACTTCCATCTGATAAGGTATAATCTGCTGTACCTGTTTTACCTCCAGCATTAGTTCCTTTAAATGCTGGCCATTTATTTAAATTACTGTCTACTAAATATGTCATATAACTTTGAATAGTTTCTGCAATATCACTAGACATAACTTGTTTTAATTCTTTAGTCTCTGTAGTCTTTATTATATTTTTATCCTTATCAACAATTGAATTTACTAATTTAGGTTGCATCATTACACCATCATTAGCTACTGTTGCTGCTACTAATGCCATTTGCATTGGAGTTGATAAAACGCTACCTTGCCCAATACCACTTTGTGCTATATTTCCAAGCTCTGAATTATTTAGTGTCGGAAATCTACTTGCTGTTATAGATATTCCTGGACCAGTTATTACTGAATTAAATCCATAATCTTCTGCTGTAGATTTTAATTCATTGTTTCCAAGTTCCATAGCTAATGTACCAAATACCACATTACTAGATACCTTATAAGCTTGCTTTAAATTTATATCTCCATATACATTACCATTAAAATTACTTATAGATGTTCCATCTTTAAACTTTATCTTTCCTTCATCATCAAATGTTCTATCTACTACTGTTGGCATATTTTCTAATGCACTTGTTAATGTTACAGTTTTAAAAACCGATCCTGGAGGATAAAGTCCATTTATTGCTCTATTTATTAATGGAGTTTCGTCTGCACTACCACTATTAGCCTTTTGCATTTCTTCCTCTAAATTATTAGGATCAAATGTAGGCTTTGATACCATTGCCAATATTTCTCCTGTTTTTGGGTTTAACGCTACCACAGCACCTTTATTATTCCCTAATGCATCTGATGCTACTTGTTGTAAATCTGTATCTAATGTTGTTATAACCCCATCTCCAACTTTCTCATCACTTTCTGTTAATTCTTTAAAATTAATCCCATCAATAAAAGACTTAAAGTTATTAGAGAAATTAAAGCTTCCTGTGTTTTCTTTATCATTTTTCATATTTTCAATAAGCTCTTTTATTTTAATACTATCTAGGAATTTTCTAAAATTATTACCTATAGCATTATAACTACTTAACTCACTATCATACTCTTCTTCTAGTCCTGTAGTTCCATAAACAGCACTTGTATAACCTAATGCATGAACATATAAGTCACCATATAAGTAATCCCTTTTCTGAGATGTATCATTTATTCTTTCGCTAGTTGTTAATGCATTTCCATCTCTATCGTATATAGTCCCTCTT
>JAFNXG010000154.1 GCA_017383505.1 Clostridium sp. | reverse complement strand
GGTAATAATGCTAATTAAGTCTTTTCAATAATCAAAAGAGTCATAATTTTACTTCACATTATCACCTTTGTTCATAACTTTTAATATAATATATTAACATTAATCATATTAATATTAACACTTTATATTAAAATTATACAATAAATAATCATTTAATTTTGTAAGAATTTGATATTTCTTTAAATTTATAATATACTATAATAAAAGGATTAAAGGGGGCAATTCATTGTACAATTGTGAGATATGTGGTAATACTGCGGATATTCATCATATAGTGCATAGAAGTGAAGGTGGGTTTGACATTGATATAAACTATAAATATCTCTGTGCTCTTCATCATAGAGGTAAAAATGGTCCGCATCAAAATCAATTTATTGATCTCCAATATAAAGTTGATATGCAAAATAAATTGTACAACATTCTTAAAAAGGAGTATTATTCTCCAAAAGAAATCTCTCAAATCTTAGAAATTCATAGTAATTCTTTAAAAAGATTATTAAGAAATTTAAAGAGATATAAAGAGGGATATAAAAAAGATGATATAATATTTACCTTAATGGGCTGTGCTAGATATAATATAGATACCTTAGAAGAACTTGCTTTGGATCTATTAATAGATGCTCTTTAATGTAAAATAGTAATATACAAGTAGTAAGTAATAAGATATCTTATTCTACTACTTTTTTTATTGTGCATTAAAGTAGTTTTATACATAAAAAAAAGCTGTGTAAAACACAGCTTTAACATGGAGCGGGTAGTGGGAATCGAACCCACCTTTCCAGCTTGGAAGGCTGGAGTATTACCGATATACGATACCCGCAAGTACAATATTATAATAATATATTTCTTAATGCTTGTCAACACTTTTTTAAATTTTTTTTGGAGCGAAAGACGGGACTCGAACCCGCAACATCCACCTTGGCAAGGTGGCGCTCTACCATTGAGCCACTTTCGCAATTGGTGCAGATGAAGGGAGTCGAACCCCCACGCCAAAGGCGCTAGATCCTAAGTCTAGTGCGTCTGCCAATTTCGCCACATCTGCATATATCTATTATATACCCTCATGGAAATTTTTTCAATACATTTATTCTTATATTTTTATATTAATATAAAAATTTAACTTTTACTAATTTTATAATTATTATATCCATAAATTAATTTGTATACTCTTTGGCTTTTTAAATTCATAAGAATATTTATTACTTTTATCACAGACTATAAAACTTTCATAATTTCCTAATATCATAAATCTATTAAAAAATATATCGCTATTATTTTTCCAATACTTAAAAACCCAATGATTAGAATGTGAAGAAAAAAAATCTAGCCATTCATAAACTGACATTTCATTATCTAAAACCCTTTCCATAATATACCCCCTAATTTAATAAAAAAATAAGTTACATAATATACTTAAATTATATTCACCAATTTTAAAAATATTACTATAATAATATTAATTTAATTAGAATTATCTTTATTTATCTATACAGTTATTGACATTGTTTATTCTGATAACTATAATTATTCTTAAGAAAAATTTTAAATTATTAATTCGATGAAGAGACGAGTAAATTAAACCTTCATTTTCAGAGAGAAAATACACTAGCTGAAAGTATTTTTAAATGAAATTAATTGAAGACTACCTCTGAGAGACTCTAATCCAGTCCGTTACATCACGTTAAGATGTTTACTTAAGAGGCCTTTTAGGCAATTAAGGGTGGAACCGCGGGAATATATAATGCTCTCGTCCCTTTTCTATACTAAATTCAGTATAAGAAAAGCGACGAAGAGCTTTTTTTATACGTTAATTTGTTTATAAAGTAAATAAATAAGCTCAATATATTTTAGTTAATAAAATTGCTACACTAACACTTTAACTTTTATATAGAGCTTGCAATCACTAAAAACGAAGGGAGATATAAAAATGATAAAAATCACTTTAAAAGATGGATCTGTTAGAGAAGTTGAAAATGGATCATCAGTTTTAGACGTTGCTAAGTCTATTAGCGAAGGTTTAGCAAGAGTTGCCCAATGTGGAATTGTTAATGGAAAGGTTGTTGATTTAAGAACAACTTTAAATGAAGATTGTGAATTAGAAATTTGTACTTTTGATTCTCAAGAAGGAAAAGATGCTGTAAGACATAGTATTTCTCACGTACTTGCAGCTGCAGTTAAGAGATTATATCCTGAAGCTAAAATTGCTATAGGTCCTGCAATTGCTAATGGATTTTACTATGATTTTGATGTAGAAAAAGCTTTCACTGCTGAAGATTTAGATAAAATTGAAGCTGAAATGAAAAAAATAATAAAGGAAAATCCTCAAATTGAAAGATTTGAACTTCCTAGAAATGAAGCTTTAGAACTTATGAAGGATGAACCTTATAAGGTTGAATTAATAAATGACCTTCCAGAAGATGAAATTATATCATTCTATAAAATGGGTGATTTTACTGATTTATGTGCTGGACCTCACGTATTATCATTAAAGAATATCAAAGCTATTAAGCTTTTAAGAACTGCTGGTGCTTACTGGAAAGGTGACGAAAAGAACAAGATGCTTTCTAGAATTTACGGAACTGCATTCTTAAAGAAAGCTGATTTAGATGCCCACTTAGAAGCTTTAGAAGAAGCTAAAAAGAGAGATCATAATAAATTAGGTAGAGAACTTGGATTATTCACTACTGATGAAAAGGTTGGTCAAGG
>JAFNXG010000015.1 GCA_017383505.1 Clostridium sp. | reverse complement strand
GAGAGCATCTGCCTTACAAGCAGAGGGTCACAGGTTCGATCCCTGTTGTTTCCACCAAATACGCTTCATTGGCTCAATGGCAGAGCAGCTGACTTGTAATCAGCAGGTTGTTGGTTCGACTCCGACATGAAGCTCCAAATATGGGGGAGTTCCCGAGTGGCCAAAGGGGGCAGACTGTAAATCTGTTGCGATTCGCTTCGATGGTTCGAATCCGTCCTCCCCCACCAAGCATGGTTAATACCATGCTTTTTTTATTATATAAAATAACTATATAAATATATAATTGTTTAATAAGGTATATATTTATCGTTAATATAATAGATATAATTATGTTGACAAATAAAAAGTATATTGTTAAAATGGGTTTAAATAAGATTTAATATTAGTTCTTATCCAGAGAGGTGGAGGGAAAGGCCCTGTGAAACCCGGCAACCTATTAGTAATTAAGTTTATTTTAGAAGTTACTAATGTGGTGCAAATTCCTGCATAAGTTATTTGTGCAAGATAAGAAAGACCAGTACATAATTTAAGTCTCTTCTATCTTGAAGAGGCCTTTTTTATTGCTTAAAATTAATATTAAAAACTTGGAAGGAGTTAAAAATATATGAAGAGATTATTTACATCAGAATCAGTAACAGAAGGGCATCCAGACAAAATATGTGACCAAATATCTGATGCAGTTTTAGACAGCATATTACAAAATGATCCTACAGCTAGAGTAGCTTGCGAAACGGCTGTAACAACTGGAATGGTATTAGTTATGGGTGAAATATCAACATCATGCTATGTAGATATTCCTAAGATTGTTAGAAAAACAGTGAAAGAAATAGGATATGATAGAGCAAAGTATGGATTTGATTGTGATACATGCTCAGTATTAACATCTATTGATGAGCAATCAGGAGATATTGCTATGGGTGTTGATGAAGCATTAGAATCTAGAAGCGGAGAAAAAGATGAGGTTGAAGCTGTAGGTGCAGGGGATCAAGGTATGATGTTTGGTTATGCAACTAATGAAACACCAGAGTATATGCCATCACCAATAGCTATGGCTCATAGATTATCTAGAAGATTAACAGAGGTAAGAAAAAACGGAACTCTACCATATTTAAGACCAGATGGAAAGACTCAAGTAACAGTAGAGTATGATGACAATAAAGTTGTAAGAATTGATGCTATAGTAATTTCAACTCAACATGATGAGCATGTTAGCCAAGAGCAAATAAGAGAAGATTTAATGGAACATGTAATTAAGGTAGTTATTCCAGCAGAATTATTAGATGAATCAACTAAATATTACATAAATCCTACAGGTAGATTTGTTGTTGGTGGACCACAAGGGGATAGTGGATTAACAGGTAGAAAAATTATAGTTGATACTTATGGAGGATATGGAAGACATGGTGGTGGAGCCTTTTCTGGAAAGGATCCAACAAAGGTTGATAGATCAGCAGCTTATGCAGCTAGATGGGTTGCTAAAAACTTAGTTGCAGCAGGAATTGCAGATAAGCTAGAAATACAATTAGCATATGCGATTGGTGTTGCAAAGCCAGTATCTATTGAAGTTGATACCTTTGGAACAGGAAAGATTTCAGACCAAGACATAGTAAATATTGTAGAAAAAGTATTTGATTTAAGACCAGGAGCTATAATAAGAGAACTTGAATTAAGAAGACCTATATATAGACAAACAGCAGCTTACGGACACTTTGGAAGAAATGATTTAAATCTTCCATGGGAACAATTAAATAAGGTAGAAGAAATTAAAAAGTATTTATAGTATAAAAAAGCGAGATATATTTATATCTCGCTTTTTTAGTAAGCTTATAGATAAAATTTAAATGAGTATAAATATATCTACTTAAATTTAGAAGTTATTATAAACTATTTTACCACCAACTATTGTCATTTTAACATCAATATTTTCATCAAAAATAACTAAATCAGCATCAAAGTTTTCTTTAATTTGCCCTTTTTTATCATCTACTTTACAGAATTTAGCGCCATTATAAGAAGCCATTTTAATAATTTCATATAATTTATACTCTGAGTTATCAAGAATATTCTTAACTGCTTTATTTAGAGTTAATACTGAACCAGCTAGCGCACCATTTTCTAATCTAGCAGCACCATTTTTAACTATTACAGGCTGTCCTCCTAAAGCATATGTTCCATCAGGCATTCCACAAGCACACATAGCATCTGTAACAAGTAGAGTTTTATCAATTCCTTTTTGTTTGTAAGCAATTCTTAATGATGGATATGATATATGAATACCATCAGATATAGTTTCTGTTGTTATATCTGACTCAAATGTTGCGCCAACAACACCAGGTTCTCTGTGAGTAAATCCAGTCATAGCATTAAATAAATGTGTAGAGTGGCAGAATCCACATTTTATACCTTCAATAGCCTCTTCATATGTTGCTTTAGTATGTCCTATAGAACAACGAATTCCCATATCTGTTAATTGAGATGCTAATTCTTTAGCCCCAGCAACTTCAGGAGCCATGGTAATTGAAACAACTGAATCCATAGCATCTCCAGTCATAGACTTAAAGTTTTCAAAAGAAGGTGCTATTAAAAAGTTTGGATTTTGTGCACCAATTGCACTTGGACTAATAAAAGGGCCTTCTAAATGAGCACCTAAAACTATAGCGCCGTCAGTTCCTTCAAGCTTTGCTTTTTTTATAGATGTCATTGATTTTAATATGTCATTAGCAGACATTGTCATTGTTGTTGGTGTAAAAGATGTTGTACCATATTTACAAATAGTTTTTGAAATTTCATTAATTGCTTCAAAAGTTCCATCCATTGTATCATGTCCACCAGCACCGTGTATGTGAACGTCTACAAATCCGGGAGAAACATATAAACCATTACAGTCTATTGAATTTGAATCATTAGTTTCGGATGGATTAATTTCTTTTATAATACCATTTTCAATTAATAATGATCCTTTTTCAATCTTGTCCAAAAAGATTATGTTACAATTTTTTAATAACATTTTAGTATCCTCCAATTAAATGTTTAAGTAATTAATAATAAGTTAATATTAATTAATAAGTTAAGTATAAGTTTAGAAGTGAGTTTAAACAATAGAAATTTAACTTATGATATAATTATATAATACTAATAGATAAAATAAAAATACAATAAGTAAATTAAGAATGTTTGGAGCGATAATATGGAAATATTAGAGGGCTTAGTAGAGACAATAATATTTAAAAGTGATGATAGTGGATACATAGTAGCTAAGATAACAGCCAATAAGGAAGTTGTAACAATTGTTGGGGTAATGCCATTAATAAAAGAAGGACAACAAATAGAGCTAAAAGGAAATTGGATAAATCATAAGCAATTTGGAAGGCAATTCAATGTAGAAGAGTATAGAGAAATATTACCTACATCAGCAAGGGAAATTGAAAAATACCTAAGTACAGGAATAATTCACGGAATAGGCCCTGTTACTGCAAAAAAAATAGTTAAAGCATTTGGCGTAGAGACATTAAACATATTAGATAATCATATTGAGAGATTAAAAGAAGTAGAGGGAATTGGTGAAAAGAAGTTCAATATAATATATGACTCATATCAGGAGAGTAAAGAATTAAAAGATATTATAATGTTTTTACAAAAGCATGGAGTAACAATAAATCAATGTCTAAAAATATATAAAAAGTTTGGTCCGGATTCTATAAATATAGTGTCAGAAAACCCATATATATTAAATGATGAAATATCAGGAATTGGATTTTTAACATCAGATAGAATTGCAAGGAGTTTAGGAATTGAGCCTCAATCAGATTTTAGAGTTAAAAGTGGAATAAGATATGTTTTAAATAATTTTTCAGGATTAGGTAATACATATATGCCTAAGGAAAAGCTTATTGCAGAGTGTGAAAAAGTTTTAACAGTTGATAGGGAACTAATAGAAGCTAATATATATAATAGTGTTCTAGAAGGTAAAATAAAGGTTGAGAAAATAAATGAAATAGAGGCAGTATATTCATTACCATATTATTTTTGTGAACTTGGAGTTACAAATAAGATAATTACATTGAGTATAGAGAACTTTCAAACTATAAATTCTGATATTGCTTTTGAAATTTCTAGTTTTGAAAGTAAAAATAATATAAAATTTGCTGGAGCACAAAAGGATGCAATTATAGGTGCTTTTGAAAATGGTATAGAAATAATAACTGGTGGACCAGGTACTGGAAAGACTACAATAATTAAGTGTATAATAGAAATATATGAAAATAATGGAATGAAGGTTCTTTTAGCAGCTCCAACAGGAAGGGCAGCAAAGAGGATGACAGAGTCAACTGGAAGAGAAGCTAAAACAATACATAGATTATTAGAAATGGGAGTAAGTGATGATGAGAATTCATTCTTTGGTAAAGGTGAAGGAGAACCATTAGAAGGCGACGTGATAATAATAGATGAAGCTTCTATGATAGATATAATGCTTATGAACAGCTTATTAAAAGCAATTAAATTAGGAACTAGAGTTATTATAGTAGGAGATGTAGATCAACTTCCATCAGTAGGACCAGGGAATGTTTTAAGAGATTTAATAAATAGTAATTTTATTAAGGTAGTAAGATTAAATGAGATATTTAGGCAGGGAAAAGAGAGTATGATAATTCTAAATGCTCATAAAATAAACAATGGTGAATTACCTTATTTAAATAAAAAGGGTGGAGATTTCTTTTTTGATAATAGAGAAAAAAATGAAGAGATTTTAGCTACTATTTTAGATTTAATAAATAGAAGATTACCAACATTTAATTCTAAGTGGAGCAAGATTAAGGATATTCAAATATTATCGCCTACTAGAAAAGGCGTTTTAGGAGTGGATAACTTAAATAATGAGATTCAAGCAATTTTAAATCCTCCGGATAAATATAAAAATGAAAAAAAGGTTAAAGATGTTATTTTTAGAGTCGGTGATAAGGTAATGCAAACTAAAAATAACTATTCTTTAAAATGGAATAGAATAGGTGGATATGGTGATAATGAAGGTATAGGTGTATTCAATGGAGATATGGGATTTATCGAGTCTATAGATGAAGAAAATAAAACTGTTACAGTTATCTTTGATGATGAAAGAAGAATAGTATATGACAATATTTTTGTAGAAGAGCTAGAGCTAGCATATGCAATAACAATACATAAAAGTCAAGGTAGTGAATTTAAAGTAGTAATTACACCGGCTTTTATGGGATCAGCATTTTTAATGAATAGAAATATATTATATACTGGGATAACTAGAGCAAAAGAACTAGTAGTTGTTGTTGGAAGCCAGAAGGCACTTAAGTATATGGTAGATAACACTAATAGCATGGAGAGGTATTCATCGTTAAAGGAAAGAATTTTGGATATTGTTTCTGATGATAAGATAAGTGAAGAATAGATAAAAGAGGTCAATACTATGAACTATAAGGAATTGAGTAATGTTTTTAAGAAAATAAATAAATGGTATGATAAAAGAATTAAGGTTTTGTCTATAAAAACTAGACCTTTTAACACTATTGAAATTTTATCAAATATAGTGAAAAAAAATATACTTGATAATAAAAATATAGTCTATATTTTTTGTAGTGATGAAAAACAATATATAAAGGAAAAGCAAAATGAACTATACAGATTTATAAATCAAGATATAGTTTATAAAGAAGTTGAAAAAAATTTAGATTGTATTTCTATAGATGAAATAAAAGATTTAAATAAAACATATGATTTAGTTATATTTGATGATATAAGCTTATTTTCAAAAGTAAGAGGAGAATCTATTAGAGATGCTGTAGAAGAAGTTTATTGGAAAAGTAATAAGATTATAATTTATTCTAGTGAATTCATTTTTCCAATAGGGGAGAGAATATACATTCCTTATTTGTTGGAGCAAAAGCCAATTATAGAACCGAGATTAATTACTACTAGAATAAAATTAGAGAAAGATATTCCGTTAGCTTTATTTGAATATTTTAAATGGTTTAAGGAAAATAAAAAAAAAGTATTGATAATTGTACCATCTGAAGATAAGTTAGATAAAGTTTATAATCATTATCATGAAGTTTTAAAAAGTATAAATATTAGGGTTATTAGATATAATAAGGGCCAAGATTTTAAATTTATAAAGTATATTATAAATGAAAATAATGAATCATTATTTATAGTAACTAATAATTGTGGTCAATATATAAATGAAGTATCAGATGCAAATATAGTGTTATTATTTTCAGATGATATCTATTATTCATATAAGAAGATAATTTATATATGCGCAGCAATAAATAATACGACAAAGAGTACATCAGAATTAATAATGGTTTCTAGAGACGTTTCTGAACATATGGATAAGGCTAAAAATATGACAAGAGAACTAAATAGGAGGTTATGGGAAAAACGATATTGAAAAATATAAATAAATATTTAAACTTAGATAATATAACCTATAACTTTAAAAGTATAAAAACAAAATTTATATTAATAGCATATAGAGAAATATTAAATATAATTTATCCAATAGAAGAAAAATGTATGGTTTGTGATGAGGATGGATTCATAGGAATATGTCCAAGTTGTAAATCTAGAATTAATAAAGCTAAAAATGAAGGAAGTATTTTATCATATGGGTTTTATGGTGGAATATTAAAAAGTTTAATTTTAAAATTTAAATATGAGTCAAATTATAATGCGGGCTACTTACTAGCTAATTTTCTAATAGAAATAATAAGAGAAAGCGAAATTGATATAGATATTATTTGCTATATACCTATGATTAGAAAAGATGAAAGGAAAAGAGGCTTTAATCAGTGTAAGCTTATAGCAAATGAAATAGGATATAATTTAAATATACCAGTTAGTAATTGTATAAAAAAAGTAAAGCATACAAAAGAACAGAAAAAGTTAACGAAAGAAGAGAGGATAAAAAATCTTATAGGAGCATTTGAAGTTAAATCTAATGAAGATATAAAAAACAAGAGGGTCTTATTAATAGATGATGTAATGACAACTGGAGCAACAATAGGTGAGTGTACAAAAATATTAAAAAAATCAGGTGTAAAAGAAATTATTGTATTGACAATTGCGAAAAGCAATATATAATAGTAATGTAAAGTTAGGTCTGTGGATGAAAGTCGATGCCAGTCGCAGGCGAAACGATCCACGTAAGTTAGGCAAAGTTCTAATGAGCATGGTGCGGTATAGAAGTAAGTCCTGCCAGTAGAAATACTGAGAGTGTTAGTAGTGAGAGGTTAATTCCGGGTAGCAAAAGCTCCAGCAGGCGAGTGTGGGGTCAAAATCCAGGTCAGCTAACTTTATAAAAAAACATCAATTCGTAAGAATTGATGTTTTTTTATTATAATGAGATAAATGAAGAGATGGTGAGTTATGTAGAGTAAATTAATTTAAATTTTCTGTAAATTAAAAAAGTAACCTTTGAGAACAAATTTACTTTATGGTAAAATATGTATATAAATATAAATATTGAAATCTTAAAAGAGTAAATTAGAACTTAAAGAGAGGGGCTGACCTTATGAGAGTAACAGTAATAGGAAAGAATATCAACGTAACACCATCATTAAAGGAGATAGTAGAAAAAAAGATTTCAAAGTTAGACAGATATTTTGAGCCTGGAGTATCAGCAAGAGCTACATTAACTGTTCAAAAGAATAGTCAAATTTTCGAGGTAACAATACCATTTAATGGTGTAATTTTAAGATGTGAAGAGTCAACTGATGATATGTATAAATCTATTGATTTAGTAGAAACAAAATTAGAAAGACAAATAAGAAAACAAAGAACTAAGTTACAAAGAAGAAGTAATGAATCTTTAAGATTTAATAATTTTGATGAAATTTCATCAGAAGAAGATGAGCAAGGAGAAATAGTAAAGATTAAAAAGTTTAATATAAAACCAATGAGTACAGAAGAAGCTATATTACAAATGGAGCTTGTTGCACATAACTTTTTCGTATTTAAAGATAGTGATACAGAAAATGTTAACGTTATATATAAAAGAAAAGATGGGAATTATGGTCTTTTAGAACCAGATTATATTTAATACAATTAAGTAAAGAGAGGCATTTAACCTCTCTTTACTTTTTATAAAAAATAGAATAAAAGATGAGGATATACGTTTTTTTGTTGAACTATAAATACTATAAATGGTATAATTTTATTAAGTAAAATATTAAAAGGGTAATTTATATAATAAAATTATATAAAATAATCAAATTGATTACTTAATCTTATATTAATATAGAGTATTAACGGATTTTGATGTTGAAAGGAAATACATTATGGGATTTTTAGAAAAACTTTTTGGAACATATAGTGAGAGAGAAGTAAAAAAGCTTCAAATAATTGCAGATAAAATAGAAGCTTTAGATGAATCAATGCAAAAGTTAACAGATGAAGAGTTGAAGGCAAAAACTATAGAATTTAAGGATAGAATACAAAAAGGTGAGTCTTTAGATAGTATACTACCAGAAGCATTTGCTGTTTGTAGAGAGGCTTCTAGCAGAGTTCTTGGAATGAAGCATTTTAGAGTTCAATTACTAGGGGGGATGGTTCTTCATCAAGGTAGAATAGCCGAAATGAAAACTGGAGAAGGAAAAACTCTTGTTGCTACATTACCAGCATATCTTAATGGATTAACAGGAAAAGGTGTTCATGTAATAACAGTAAATGACTATTTAGCGAAAACACAAATGGAAGAAATGGGAGTTTTATATAATTTCTTAGGGTTAAGTACAGGATGTATAATTCATGGAATAACTCCGGAACAAAGAAGAGCTGCATATGCATGCGATATAACATATGGAACAAATAATGAATTTGGTTTCGATTATTTAAGAGATAATATGGTAATACATATGCAAGAGAGGGTTCAAAGAGAACTTAATTTCTGTATAGTGGATGAAGTTGACTCTATTTTAATAGATGAAGCTAGAACACCTCTTATTATTTCAGGTATGGGAGATAAGTCTACTAAATTCTATAATGTTGCAGATAACTTTGTAAAAACATTATTAAATGAAAAAGACTTCACAATAGATGAAAAAGCAAATGCAGTTCTATTAACTGAAGATGGTATTCATAAGGCTGAGAAGTATTTTGGAATAGAAAACTATGCGGATTCTAACAATTTAGAGTTACAACATTATGTTACACAAGCTTTAAAGGCTAACTATACTATGAGAGCTGATAAAGACTACATGGTTAAAGATAATGAAATAATGATTATAGATGAATTTACAGGAAGACTTATGGAAGGTAGAAGATACTCAGATGGTCTTCACCAAGCTATTGAAGCAAAAGAAGGAGTTAAAATTCAAAGAGAGTCTAAAACTCTAGCAACAATAACATTCCAAAACTATTTTAGAATGTATTCTAAATTATCAGGAATGACAGGTACTGCATTAACAGAAGAAAATGAATTTAGAGAAATATATAATCTTGATGTTATAGTAATTCCAACAAATAGACCAGTTCAAAGAATTGATAGATCAGACATGGTTTATAAAAATACATCTGGAAAGTACCAAGCTATAGTAGAAGAAATAGTAAAATCACATGAAAAAGGTCAACCAGTGCTTGTCGGTACTGCTAGTGTTGATAGATCAGAATTTATTTCATCTTTATTAAAGAAAAGAGGAATTAAGCATCAAGTACTTAATGCCAAGTATCATGAACAAGAAGCTGAGATAATTTCTCATGCAGGTGAATTAGGTATGGTTACTATTGCTACAAACATGGCAGGTAGAGGTACTGATATTAAGCTTGGTGAAGGTGTTATAGAAGCAGGTGGATTAAAGGTTATTGGTACTGAAAGACATGAATCAAGAAGAATAGATAATCAGCTTAGAGGTAGATCAGGGCGTCAAGGTGATGCTGGGGAATCAATCTTCTTTATATCTTTAGAAGATGATTTAATGAGAATATTTGGTTCTGAAAGAATACAAGGGGTTATTGAAAAGCTAGGGCTTGAAGATACAGAAGCTATAGAAAGTAAAATGGTTACTAAAGCTATAGAAAATGCTCAAAAGAAAGTTGAAGGAAATAACTTTGATATAAGAAAGAATCTTCTTGGATATGATGATGTTATGAATATGCAAAGAGAAGTTATTTATAGACAAAGAACTGAAGTTTTAGAAGGTAAAAATCTTAAAGAGCAGATAGAAGGAATGATTACAGAAGTTGTATCTGATGCTGTTACTTCACACTTAACAGGAGAAATTCAAGATATTGAAAGTGAAATCAGCACATTATTAAAATATTTAGAAGAAATATGTTTACCACATGGAATTATAACAGCTGGAGAGTTAGCAGATTTATCTAATGAACAAATAAAAGATAAGTTAATAGAAGTTGTGATGAATACTTATAAGGGTAAAGAATTAGAATTTGGTGAAGATCAATTAAGAGAAATTGAAAGAGTAGTTCTTTTAAGAGTTGTTGACCAAAAGTGGATGGCACATATAGATAATATGGATCATTTAAAACAAGGAATGGGATTAAGAGCGTATAAACAACAAGATCCAATTCAAGCATACCAAATGGAAGGTAGTGCAATGTTTGAAGAAATGATTGAAGGAATTAAGCTTGAAACTGTTAAGTTCTTATTCCATGTAAGAGTTGAAAGACCTGTTGAGAGAGAAAAAGTAGCTCAAGAAACATCAGCAACTCATGGAAGTGATGATAAAAGCTTAAAAAAAGAACCTACAAGAAATGAAAATAAAGTAGGAAGAAATGATTTATGCCAATGTGGTAGCGGAAAAAAATATAAAAATTGCTGCGGAAGAGAAGTATAATAAAAAAGGTGCCTTTTAGGCACTTTTTTATTATTATATACAATTGTATGATAGAATTATTATTGAATATAATTTTTAAATTGCGAGATAATTAACAAGTAAAGAAAAAGTTTAGAAATTATAATTAAAATAAGGGGTGATTTTTTTGTTAATTAAGTTAGAGCAAGAACTAGCTAAGGTTAGTGGATTAAAACAAATATTAAAAGAAATGGGGGCTTCACTTTGACAAAGAAAGCCTAGAAAAGAGATTTCAAGAACTTGAACTTCAAATGCAAGAGAAAGGTTTTTGGGACGATATAAAAAGAGCAGAAGAAGTAACTAAAGAAAGTAAAAATATTAAGGATAAAATAGATAGATATGAAAGTTTAGTAAATAGATTAGATGATGTAGAAGTATTAGCTGAACTTGCTGAAGATGATGAAGAAACTATAAATGAGGTTATTTCAGAAATTAGAGATATAGAAAAACTAATAGATGAATATAAGATAGAACTTCTTTTATCAGGTGAATATGATAGAAATGATGCTATATTAAATTTACATGCAGGTGTTGGTGGTAGCGATGCTAATGATTGGACTCTTATGCTTTTAAGAATGTATACTAGATGGTGCGAAAAAAGAGGATATAAAGTGGAAACATTAGATATGCTTGAAGGAGATGAAGCTGGTATAAAGAGTGCAACCTTAAGAGTAAAAGGTGAATTTGCATATGGATATTTAAAAGCTGAAAAAGGAGTTCATAGATTAGTAAGAATATCTCCATTTAATGCTAATGGAAAGAGACAAACATCATTTGCATCTATAGAAGTTTTACCAGAACTTACAAAGGATCAAGATATAGATATTAGATCAGAAGATTTAAAAATAGATACTTATAGAGCTAGTGGAGCTGGAGGGCAGCACGTAAATAAAACCGAATCAGCAATAAGAATTACTCATATTCCTACTGGAATTGTTGTTCAATGTCAAAGTGAAAGAAGTCAATTTTCAAATAAAGACACAGCAATGGCTATGTTAAAATCTAAATTAATAGAGCTTAAAGAAAGAGCTCATAAGGAGAAAATTGAAGATTTAACAGGTGAATTAAAAGATATGGGGTGGGGAAGTCAAATAAGATCTTATGTATTCCATCCATATAATATGGTTAAGGACCATAGAACAAATGAGGAAACAGCAAATTTGAATGCAGTTATGAATGGGGAAATAGATCAATTTATAACAACATATTTAAAGAGTATATCTAAATAATAAATAAAACTAAGGTTATTTTAATAGTAAATGGATAATTAATACTTAAGTTTATATTAGAAGTATTAATTATCCATTTTTAAATATAAATCAATTTTTAGATATTAGAT
>JAFNXG010000153.1 GCA_017383505.1 Clostridium sp. | reverse complement strand
ACCATCGAAGCGAATCGCAACAGATTTACAGTCTGCCCCCTTTGGCCACTCGGGAACTCCCCCATTTGGAGCTTCATGTCGGAGTCGAACCAACAACCTGCTGATTACAAGTCAGCTGCTCTGCCATTGAGCCAATGAAGCATATTCCAATTTCATTTTGTTTTAGGTTATATGGTGGGGGAGGACGGATTCGAACCATCGAAGCGAATCGCAACAGATTTACAGTCTGCCCCCTTTGGCCACTCGGGAACTCCCCCATATATTTAATAACCTTTGTCTTCGTCCGTTGCGTTAGCACCGAACTGACAAGGATTAGTATATAATTAATCTAATAATAAATCAACCCCCATTTAAGCTTATTTATCGTAATTAAAATTAAATTACTCTCTTTTTCTTTTTTTTACTTCATTTTAATACATTATTCACTTTTTTTATAAATATATTTTTAAAATATTAGTCTAAACAAAATCAGTACCTTTTATCTATTTCTAGTAACACACCTATGAATATATAAATATATTATTATTACAATAATATTTCTTAAAAATTAAACTTTAATTAATTATTAAATTCTTGAATTATATTCTAAAGTTTTTAATCATATATTTTATATATGATAGTCTTTTATCTATTATCACGATAGGGGGGAATTATTTGATAAAACGAAAATTTAACTACAAATCTAATTTAGCATATTATCAAATTGCTGAATTTATGAAAAAATATATTAACTCTAATACTATAGTAGTTTGTATTGGCACTGATAAGTGTGTTGGTGATTGTTTAGGGCCATTGGTAGGTACATTTCTTGAAGAACATAATTTTCCCTTACCTGTATACGGTACTTTAAAAGATCCTATTCATGCTTTAAATTTAGATAAAAAACTAATTGAAATAAATAAACTTCATCCATCTGCCTCCATAATAGGTGTTGACGCTTGTTTAGGAGATTCAGCTTCTATAGGAGAAATTCATACTCGTGATTATCCAATCCATCCTGGAAAAGGTGTAGGTAAGTCACTACCTGATGTAGGAAATGCTTCAATAATAGGTATTATTGATTCTAGTGATACTGCTGAGTTTTTCACCTCTAGAAGTATACGTCTTCATTTAGTTTTTGAAATGGCTAAAGTTATATCTCATGGATTAACTCATGCTTTTTATCTAAATGCAATACTTAATAAACAAAGCTAGAAGTTATATACTTCTAGCTTTAATATTAATAAGTACTTATAATTATCTAATTTATTAATTGTATTTCCCATTTCGGAAAATCATTGTCCAATTTACTAACATAATTTAAAACTTCACCAGTTCCTACTGCAACAGCTTCAACAGAGTTTTCTGCTATTTTAACTGTTATTCCTGTGTTAGCTTCAATAAGCTTATCCAATCCATCAATTAATGAACCTCCACCAGTCATTAATATTCCTTTTTCTATTATATCCGCTGACAATTCAGGTGGTGTTTTCTCTAATACTGACTTAACAGTTTCAACTATTGCTGATACAGGCTCCATTAAAGCTTCTCTCAATTCTTCAGTCGAGATGACAATTTCATCTGGTAAACCTGTAATTAAATTTCTTCCCTTCATTGTAGTTGTCAGATTTCTTGATCCTTTAAATACAGATCCTATTGTTACTTTTAAATCTTCTGCTGTTTTTTCTCCAATTAAAACCTTATATTTATTTCTAACATATCTTGTAATTGCCTCATCAAAATTATCTCCAGCAACTTTTATCGATTCTCTTATAACAACTCCACCTAGTGAGATTATTGCTATATCTGTTGTTCCTCCACCAATGTCTACAATCATATGACCATCTGGCTTAGTTATATCTAAGCCTGCACCGATTGCTGCTGCTAAAGGTTCTTCTATAAGATGTACCTTTTTTGCCCCTGAATTTATTGTTGCATCAATAACAGCTCTCTTTTCTACTTCAGTTGCTTGTGATGGTATACAAACCATAACTCTTGGAGCTATAACCTTCCCCTTACCACAAGCTTTCTTTATAAATGCCTTTAACATTTTTTCTGTTACATCATAATCTGAAATAACACCCTCCCTTAAGGGGCGAACTGCAACTATATTTCCTGGCGTTCTACCAATCATTTTTCTAGCTTCTTCACCAACTGCCAAAACCTTATTGTTATTTTTATTAATTGCTACAACTGATGGCTCTTTTAATAAAACACCTTTACCTTTGACATAAACAAGTACTGTAGCAGTTCCTAAATCTATCCCTAGGTCACTACCACTTCTCCAAAACCACATTTAATTCACTCCTAAATATATAATACTTCCAATATAATTGCTTTATCTACAAATTTATTCTTATTATATTATATATGTAATGAATTTATCATTCAATTATTTTATAATTCATTTGCTTTATATTTCATTTTAGTAGCTTTTCCGCCTCTTATATGCCTTTCTGATTTATTTAATTCTAATATTAATTGTGTTTGTTCTGCTATTAATGGATTAATTTTAGGTAATCTTTCTGTCATATCCTTATGAATAGTACTTTTACTCACACCAAATACTTTTGCAGTTTTTCTTATTGTAGCTTTTGAATCAAGTATATATTGCGCAACTTCTAAAACTCTTTCTTCAATATAATCTTTCAAGATTCTACCTCCTTAATCTCTACTTATTATTTACTTAATCAGAAAAAAAATTCATGTTTTACCTAAAATTTTTTTAAGTACCAGCCATAATAATGGCTGATACTTAAAAAATTACTTATAATCAAAGTATGCGCTTGGATCAACATCATTACCATTTGCATCTTGTACTTGAACATTTAATACATCTCCACAAACTTTTGATGTAAATATACCTGAAGTATTACCAACTGTTCCTATTTCAGCTCCAGCACTAACAACATCTCCAACAGCAACTTTAACCTCTTCGCTTAAGTTAGTGTATTTTGTTTTTAATCCATTTGCATGAGAAATAACAACATAAACTCCATCAGTAGTATTACTTGATACTTCTTCAATCTTTCCTTCTGCTGCTGACTTAACTATAGTTCCAACTTCAGCATTAATATCAATACCTCTTCTTGATAAATCATCACTTCTTGTATCATCTACATAAGTTCTAATCATCTTTCCAAAATCTCTTGAAACAGCTACATTGCCATCTATAGGTAATGATAAAACTATTGTAGTATCTGATCCAGCAGAAACACTTACCTCTTCCATTTCTTCTATAACTTGATTTTCAGCAACTTCTTCTACTACTTCTTCCTGACCACTTGTAAGCTCTAGTTCAGATGAAACTTGTTCATTACCCTTAGCTAACTCATCATTATTTTCTACTCTTTCTGCATTTTGCTTATTAAAGCTAGAGTCTGTTTCTAAAGAACTATTATCCTCTACCTCATTTAAAGATAATTCATCATTTACTTCATTTTGTTTATTGGCAACAGAATTATTTCTAATTGTAAATGCTGCTACAGTTGCTACAACACATAAGCAAATAAATAATACTAAGTAAAAGCCCTCCTTTCTTAAAAAGTCCCTTACTTTATTTTTTTTGTTTTTATCCATGTTTAACACCTCCTTTCTTGTATTCTTGCCGCTAAAAACAAATTAATTCAATCCATATTAAAGTTTTATATTCTAAATTTATATATAAAAAAACAATAATTACTATATTTAAACAAAATACTACTTATTTCGTTTTTAAATTCATAAATTATTTTTAAAAAAAATAGGAGCTTTTATAGCTCCCATTTCTTTTTATCTATATTTTCTATATATTTCTGCACCTAACTTTCTAAATTTTTCTTCAATGTTAGTGTAACCTCTATCTATATGATATATTTCTCCTATTTCTGTTTCTCCATTGGCTACTAATCCAGCTAGAATCATTGCTGCTCCAGCTCTCAAATCTGTTGCTTTAACTTGACATCCTGTAAGATTTGATACCCCTTCAACAATTGCAACTCTGCCATCTATTTTTATATTTGCTCCCATTCTACCTAGTTCTCCAACATGCATAAATCTATTTTCAAATACAGTTTCAGTTATCACACTTACACCCTTAGTTACTGATAGTAATGCCATCATTTGTGCTTGCATATCAGTTGGAAAACCTGGATATGGCATTGTTTTTATATCTACTGGAACTTTTTCTCCTGTACCATCTACTATCATCTTTTCATTTTCCATCTTACAATAAACACCACATTCTTTTAACTTTTCAATTGTTGGCATTAAATGTTCCTCAGTTACTCCATTTATAGTTATTTTACTGTTTGTTATTCCTGCTGCTACCATAAATGTTCCAGCTTCTATTCTATCGAAAATTGGTGTAAATGGTTCTGGTTTCTTTAATTCTGATACTCCATGTATTGTTATTTTTCCATAACCTGCTCCTTCTATCATAGCACCCATACTATTTAAGAATCTTGCTAAATCCCATATTTCTGGTTCTTCTGCTGCATTTTCTATGATTGTTGTTCCCGGTGCTAATACAGATGCCATCATTAAATTTTCAGTTGCACCTACAGAAGGGAAATCTAAATATATTCTATTACCTTGTAATTTATCAATTTTTGATTCAACATATCCATAACCTATTTCAGAGCTTATTCCTAATGACTTAAAGCCTTTTAAATGCAAATCTACTGGTCTACTTCCAATATTACATCCACCAGGCATAGATATTTTACATCTACCAAATCTAGCTAACATAGGTCCCATTACTAAAAATGACGCCCTCATCTTACGTATTAATTCATTATTAGGGGCTATTTCCTTTAGATTAGAAGTATTTATTTTTAGGTCCCCTGTTATAGATGAAAATGTAACTTCACAATTTAATTCTCTTAATAAATTTATTAAAACAGTTACATCTTCTAACATAGGTACTTTTTTCAATGTTATTTCTGTAGGATTTAAAATTGTTGCAACTATTATAGGTAATACTGAATTCTTTGCAACACTTATATCAACTTCTCCTTGAAGTTTACTTCCACCTCTAACTATAATTTTTTCCATATTATCCTCCATAATTTATTGTTAGTATGTTATGAAAATTATCGGCGTTCCTATTACTAAATATGAACCTGTATCGTAGTTAATTTGTCCTATGTTTATATCTTCTTTTCCTTTGATAGTTGCATTAGCTATAACCCCATTAGTTATATTTAAACTCTCAATAATCTCTATTGGCAAATTAGATTTTACATCTTTAATTACATCATTATTAAATTCATTTAATTTACTTTTTACAAAATAAAAATACCTTTTATCTAAAAAGTTATTATTTAAAATCTCTTTTGCTAATCCCCTTAAGTCATCTAGTAATATATCTTCATTATTATTAATAATTACTATTTCAATCTTCAGTATTTCATTATAATCAAAAATACTAATATTATATTTAATATCTTTACCTTTAGCAGTTATACAATTTTTATTCTTTGATACTATAAAATCACTTTTATCTATTAAAAGATTATTTATTCTTTTTAACTCATCTTCAATATTATGTTCTATTGTATATTCTAGTTTTATTCCATTCTCTACAAATTGATATTTATCTAGTACATATTCTTCTACTGTATTAAATAAATCATTCTTAATCTCACATTTATATTCTTTCCCACTAATAATTGATAGAGAAAAGATTAAAAGAAATACAAAACTTATTTTTTTCATATTGTAATCCCCTGCCTTTCCTCTAAAATTATTGTCCAAACTACATTTTTTATACAATAAAACCATATAATATATATATATTATAACTACCTTGTAATAGTTCGCTTTTATCTAAATTTTTTATAAATATCAACTATATTCGCCTCTGTATAACATCTTATTTAATTTTATAAAAATAAAAGAAGTCACTTATTTTTAGTGACTTCTTTTATTTTAAATTTAATCTTGCTTTAGCTCTTTCCTTAGCTCTTTTTGCTCTTTCAATATCTATATTACACTCTTTTTGACTTAATCTTTCTTCGGCTCTTTCAAGTGCTCTCCTTGCTCTTTCTAAATCAATTTCTTCCAATAAATTAACAGAATCGCAACAAAGATTAATTATATTATCTTTAATATATATAATTCCTGTTGATGTAAATATATTCTTTCTACTTCCATCCATAGTTATATACGTACTTATTGTTGGAATAATTGCTATTATACTAGGAGCATAGTTCGATAAAATCTGTATACTTCCATCTACTGCTGTTGTTGATAAACTTAATATTTCTTCAGTTATCGTTTCACGCCCAGGAGATAGAATATTAAGCTTTATAGATTTCCCCATATAACTTATCTCCTATTTCATATTCTTTGATTTTTCTATAGCTTCTTCAATTGTACCAACAAATAAAAATGCTGACTCTGGTAAATTATCATGCTTACCTTCTAATATTTCCTTGAAGCCTCTTATAGTTTCCTTTATTGGAACATATCTACCTTGCATTCCTGTAAACTGTTCTGCCACTGTAAATGGTTGTGATAAAAATCTTTGAATTCTTCTGGCTCTAGCAACTACAGCTTTATCCTCATCTGAAAGTTCATCAACTCCTAAAATGGCTATTATATCTTGTAATTCTGTATATCTTTCAAGTATATTTTTCACTTCTGTTGCAACTTCATAGTGTTCTTTTCCAACTATTCTTGGATCAAGTATTCTAGAAGACGACTCTAATGGATCAACTGCTGGATATATCCCTAATGCTGAAATATTTCTAGATAAAACAGTTGTAGCATCTAAATGTGTAAATGTAGTTGCTGGTGCTGGGTCAGTTAAATCATCTGCTGGAACATATACTGCTTGTACTGATGTTATAGATCCACTCTTTGTTGATGTTATTCTTTCTTGAAGTGCTCCCATTTCAGTTGCAAGTGTTGGCTGATATCCAACAGCTGAAGGTATTCTTCCTAATAATGCTGATACTTCTGATCCAGCTTGAGTAAATCTAAATATATTATCTATAAATAATAATACATCTTGGCCTTTATCTCTAAAATATTCAGCCATAGTCAGTCCAGTTAAAGATACTCTCATTCTAGCTCCTGGTGATTCATTCATCTGACCAAATACTAATGCTGTCTTATTAATAACTCCAGAATCCATCATTTCATGGTAAAGGTCATTACCCTCTCTAGACCTTTCACCTACTCCTGTAAATACAGAAAGTCCTCCATGTTCTTTCGCAATATTATTAATTAATTCTTGAATTAATACTGTTTTACCTACTCCTGCTCCACCAAAAAGGCCTATCTTACCACCCTTTTGATATGGTGCAATTAAATCAATAACCTTTATTCCAGTCTCAAACATCTCAGGCTCTAAAGATTGATCTTTAAAATTTGGTGCTGGTCTATGTATAGGATATGATTCTTCAGTTTTAACCTCACCCTTATTATCTATAGGATTTCCTAAAACATTAAATACTCTTCCTAATACATTTTTTCCTACAGGAACTGATATTGGTTTTCCGGTATCTACAGCTTTCATTCCTCTTTTTAATCCATCAGTAGATTCCATAGATATTGTTCTAACAATATCATCTCCAACATGCTGTTCAACTTCTACTACTAACTCTCTATTTCCCATATCAATCTTAATTTCATTATATATATTAGGTAAAGAGTCTTCGTCGAATTTTATATCAACTACAGGTCCAATTACTTGAACTACTTTTCCAATCTTATTTTCAGACATAAATTTCCCCCCCCTGCTACTTTTGAGCTTCGGCTCCTCCAACAATTTCTGAAATTTCTTGTGTTATAATTCCTTGTCTAATTCTATTAAATTTCATACGAAGATTTCTCAATATTTCATCTGCATTTTCAGTTGCGGCATCCATAGCCATCATTCTAGCACTATGTTCACTTGCCTTTGCGCTTAACATACATGTTTTAATTTGGCTCTTTATATACATATCCATAGCATTATCAAATACAGTTTCTTCGTTTGGTTCAATTATATATTTTCCACTTTGACCAAACTTTTTTTCCAAAGGTATTAATTTAATACTCTTTACTTCTTGTTTAACAGGCGAAATAAACTCTGTATATACTATATTTACCTCAGAAACTTCTCCCTTTTTATATAAATATATAGCATCGTTATATATCTTATTAACCTCTTTAGTAGTTGGGACATCTTGTAATCTAAGATATTCTAAATGTGTGTTTATTCCATGTCTAGAAAGATGTGAAATCCCCTTTTCTCCTACTACTAGTAATTTTGAATTATTGCTGTTTTTAACTAACTTATTTATATAACTAGCTATATTACTATTATATCCTGCACATAATCCAGTGTCTGAAGTTAATACAATATATAGTTTATCTCCATCAAAGCTTTTATAAAAAATTGAGTCAAACTCTTCTGGCATACTAGATATAACCTCATTGATAACTTCTCTACATAAATTATTATATTGTTCGTTATCTATAAGCTCATTCTTAATCCTTCTAAGTTTAGATGTGGCAACAAGTCCCATAGCCTTAGTTATTTTTCTAGTACTTTCAACAGACTTTATCCTTTTCTTTATATCTATAAGCCCAGCTGCACCCACTGTTTTACCTCCTAAAGAATTACATAGCTATATAAAGCTATGCATCTTTTAAAAATTCTTTCTTAAATTCAACTATACATTTTTCGATTTCTTCTTTTAATTCATCATTTAGTTGTTTTTCAATAATAATTCTTCTTAATATATCTCTATGATGTGTATCCATATACTCTAAAAACTCTTCTTCAAATTTTCTAATATCCTTAATATTTATATCTGATAAAAAGTCATTTGTAATTGCATATAATATTAATATCTGTTTTTCAACATCCATAGGTTTATATTGCTCTTGTTTTAATACCTCTATGATTCTCTTACCTTTTTCCAATCTTCTCTTAGAATCTAAATCTAAATCTGATCCAAATTGAGCAAATGCTGCTAACTCAGTATACTGAGCAAGCTCTAATCTTAATGTCCCTGATACTTGTTTCATGGCTTTAATTTGTGCATTTCCACCAACTCTTGATACAGAAATCCCTGCATTTACAGCTGGTCTTTGTCCAGAATTAAATAAATCACTTTCTAAGAATATTTGTCCATCTGTTATTGATATTACATTCGTAGGTATATATGCTGTTACATCTCCAGCTAAAGTTTCTATAATAGGAAGTGCTGTTAATGATCCTCCGCCATTTTCTTTTGATAACTTAGCTGCTCTTTCTAATAATCTTGAATGTATATAAAATACATCTCCTGGATATGCTTCTCTTCCTGGTGGTCTTCTAAGTAATAATGACATTGTTCTATATGCTACTGCATGCTTAGATAAATCATCATATATTATAAGAACATCTTTTCCTTTATGCATAAAATATTCACCCATACTACACCCTGAATACGGAGCTAAGTACTGAAGTGGCGCACCTTCTGATGCAGTTCCAGCAACAACTATTGAATAATCTAATGCACCCATCTCTTCTAATGTATTAACTATATGTGCAACCGTTGATTGTTTTTGTCCAATAGCTACATATATACATATAACATCTTTACCTTTTTGATTTAATATTGTGTCTATTGCAACAGCTGTTTTACCTGTTTGTCTATCACCTATAATAAGTTCTCTTTGACCTTTTCCTATTGGAACCATGGAATCAATTGCCTTAATTCCTGTTTGTAATGGTTCATTAACTGAAGATCTTTCTATTATAGATGGAGCTGGAATTTCTATTGGCCTAGTTTCTGAGTAATTTATAGGACCCTTACCATCAATTTCTTGTCCAAGTGAATTTACAACTCTTCCTAAAAAAGCTTCTCCTACAGGTACTTCAACTATTCTATCAGTTCTTTTGACTATATCTCCTTCTTTTATTCCATCTTCAGAACCTAATAAAACACACCCTACATTATCTTGTTCTAAATTTAAAGCCATTCCAAACACTCCATTTGGAAACTCTAAAAGCTCTCCTTGCATACAATCGTCTAATCCATATACTCTAGCAATTCCATCCCCAATTTGAATTATTGTTCCTGAATCTGAAGTTTGAATTTTGCTTTCATATCTTTGTATCTCTTTTTTTATAATAGATGTTATTTCTTCTGGTTTTATATTCATGCAATCACCTCTATTCCATAGAAAGCGCTAACTTTCTCAACTCATCTAATCTTGTTTTTAAAGTACCATCTATAACGTCATTTCCTATTCTTACATAAATACCCCCTATAATTTCAGGGTCAATTTCTTTCTTTAATATAATTTCTTTATTATACTTTTTTTCAAGCTTGTCCACTAATGAATTATACTCGTACTCTTCTAATGCTACTGTAGTTTTTACAATCCCTTGCAATACATTTAATTTATCTAAATGTATTTTTTCCATTTCTTTCAGCTTTTCTTTTAAAAATAATATTCTATCTTTTTCTATTAATATTAATAAGAATGATAATAACTCTTCGTCTATATTTCCCTTAAATATATTAATAAATGTTTTTTTCTTTTGCTTAGTACCTATTTGTGGATGTTTTATAACCTCTAAAAAATCATTATTATTTTCAATTAGGCTACATATTTCTCTTAAGTCTCCAAGATACTCATCAACTTTCCCCTTCTTTTCTGCTACTTCATATAGCGCTAGGGCATATCTTCGGTCTAAATATTCATACATATTTATTTACCCACCTCAGAAATAAACTCATTAATTAACTGTCTATTTCTTTCTTCATCAATATTTTTTTCTATTATCTTTTTAGAAATTTCTAAAGCTAAGTCAACTGCTTCTTTTCTCACTGTATATGCAGCCTTCTCTTTTTCTCTTTCTATTTCAGTATTTGCTCTTTCTATAATTAAATTTGCTTCTGATTTTGCTTCTGAAACAATTTCATCATATACTTTTTCTGCTTTTTTCTTATATCTTTCTGTAATAGCTTTTCCTTCTTCTCTAGCTTTTTGTAATTCTCTCTCATTTTTAATAGCAAGAGTCCTAGCTTTTCCAAGCTCTTCATCTACACTATCCAACTTATCTATTATTTCATTTTCTCTTGATTCAATTATCATCTTAACCTTATCAAAGAAGAAATATTTTAATCCAAATAATAGAATTAAGAAATTTATTAATGTTGCTAAAATTACACCAAGATTAAATTCCATTACATATTACCCCCCTCTGGAGTTGTTAAAATATTATGCTATTCCTACGAATATTAATAAAATTGATACTAGTAATCCATAAATTGCTGTTGCTTCAGCAAATGCAGACCCTATAACTAATGTTGTTGTAATTTTTCCTGATGCTTCTGGATTTCTTGCAACACCTTCTACTGCTTTACCAGTTGCATTACCAATTCCAATACCAGCTCCTAATCCTACTAATACTGCAATAGCAGCCCCCAATGCTCTCATTCCTACTTCATTCATTTTTAAATCCTCCTATTAATTATGATCTGATACTATTTTAATATTTATCATTGTTAACATTATAAAAATTACAGCCTGAATACCTCCATCAAATATATCAAAATATAAATGTAGTGGTATTGGTATAATAAGCTGTGCAAACCAAGATACCTTTTCTAAACTTTCGTAAACTAATTCTACTATAAATGTAGCTGCCAACATATTACCAAAAAGTCTTAATGATAATGATACAGGTAACATTATTCTTTCTAATATTGTTATTGGCACTATGAATGGTATCGGTTCTAAATATCCCTTAAAATACTTTTTTACACCATTAGTTTTAATAGCATATCCCTGTACCATTACAAATGATATTAATGCTAAAGTTAAAGTAACACTAAAACTTTCTGTTGGTGGTGATATACCTACTAATCCTGTTAAATTCATTGCTATAATAAATACTGCTAATGTTCCTATAAATGGAACTATACTAATAAAACTTTCTCCAACATTACTTATTACAATGTTATTTAACATATTATAAATCGACTCAACAATAGTTTGTTTTTTATTAGGCCTTATTTTCATATTTCTAGTAGACCACCAAGCTAATACTAAAATTAATATTACAATTACTAATTGTGCTATTGCTTCTGGCTTTATATCAATTGCTATATTGCCTAAATTAAAAGAAAATATGGCTTTTGATGGTTCCATCTATTCACTTCCCCTCTGTCCCTTTATAGTAGCTACTAATAATCCTATGTAATTTATAATAAATCCCATTAAAAAAGCTAATAAATAGCTTATTTTATTAGAAAAAATTGCAGCTATAGTAACAACAATTATAATTCTTATAAAATAACTTAAGGTAAATAAAATTGTCTTTTTATTAACCTTATTTATAAATTTATTAATTATAAATGCTGAAATTATAAAATTTAACATTGAAGTTATTAATCCTAATACTGTTATTATTGAAATCTTAAATTGATTAAATAATATAAGTATTAAAAACAAAGTAACTCCTATTATTAAATTATTTTTTACTACAGATTTAATTATTATATTTAACTCCTTAGGCATAACTCTCTCCTAGTAACAAATAATTGCAAATTTAACAATCATGTTATTTCTATATAAAAACCAACTATATTACTAGTTCCATACTCTGTATTTTAAAAGCTCTTATATATAAATAGTGTTAATTGTTAGCAATAACTATTACTTTTAACAGTAGGTTATTATATACCTACTTTTAAATTAATAAAAATCTTATTTTGGTCTATTTTTTTGAATTTATGGCCAAAACAGGCCATTCATGGCCAATATTACCTTAATTCTTAAGCTTGTTCTTATTTTTTGAGATTTTTACCTTTTTTTCAAACTTTTATTAAAAGCCTTCATTTTTTTAAATTTTCTTATTTATCAGAATTTTCTGTTATATTTTTTTGATAACGTTTTATAATTTAAATTTGTCGTTTTTTTCTAATTACCCTTGTTGTTTTTTTAATTTTCACTAATTTTTTTATCATATTAATTTTTTTTAACTTTATGTAATTATTAGTTATATACCCTTTACTTTTTATTTTTGAATAATTAAAAATAGATTTATTCACTTTTTTTTATTTTTTTAATTTCATATCAATAAATATATAAAAACAGAGCTTTAAAAAGCTCCGTTTTTATATATTTATTTAAATTAAACTCTTTCAACTATTAAAGCTGTTCCCATTCCTCCACCTATACAAAGTGTAGCTAGACCTCTTTTTGATTCTCTTCTTTCCATTTCATGAAGTAATGTAACTAATATTCTAGCTCCTGAAGCTCCTACAGGATGTCCAAGTGCTATAGCTCCACCATTTACATTAACCTTTTCCATATCAAAATTTAAATCTTTAGCTACAGCTAGACTTTGAGCTGCAAATGCTTCATTCGCTTCTATTAAATCAATGTCATTAACTGTTAATCCTGCTGATTCTAATGCTTTTTTAGTTGCATGGAAAGGTCCATATCCCATAATTGATGGTTCTAACCCCTTACTTCCATAAGAAAGTATCTTTGCCATTGGTTTTAATCCTAATTCATTAGCCTTTTCAGTACTCATAACTACAAATGCTGCAGCTCCATCGTTTATTCCTGATGCATTAGCTGCCGTTACAGTACCATTTTTAATAAATGCTGGTTTTAATTTAGCCATACCTTCGATTGTTGCACCGAATCTTGGAAACTCATCTTGATCAAATACTTTAGGCTCTCCTTTTCTTTGTGGAATAACTACTGGTACTATTTCATCTACAAACTTTCCTTCTTTAATTGCTTTCTCTGCTTTTAGTTGAGAATTTAACGCAAACTCATCTTGCATTTCTCTTGTTAAATTCCAGTCTTTTGCTATATTTTCAGCTGTAACTCCCATATGATAGTCATTAAATGCATCCCATAATGCATCTTTTATCATTGTATCAACTAATTTTCCATCTCCCATTCTTTGACCCCATCTAGCTCCTGGTATAGCATATGGTGCAGCTGACATATTTTCCATTCCACCAGCAACTACTACATCACAATCCCCGGCTTTAATCATTTGAGCTGCTAGCGCAACTGATCTTAATCCTGATCCACAAACCTTATTTATTGTCATTGAAGGAATTTCTACTGGTAATCCAGCTTTTATAGCAGCTTGTCTAGCTACATTTTGTCCTTGACCTGCTTGAATAACATTCCCCATAACAACTTCTTCTACTAATTCTGGCTTAATACCAGCTTTATTTACAGCTTCTTTAATAACTATAGCTCCTAATTCTGCTGCTGGAACATCTTTTAAAGATCCTCCAAATGTACCAATTGCAGTTCTTACTGCACTAACTATAACTACTTCTCTCATAAAAAAATCCTCCCATTGATTTACCCTTAAAATCATAATAGTGTTAATTGTTTAAATTGTTAAACAATTAACACTATTATTATAGCATTTTATTTTTTCCATTATCAACTAAAAATGTAAAAATTTTAATATTGAATATTAAATTTTATTAACATCTAATAATAATTCTACTTTTGAATGTGTTGGCTCTAATTGCTTTAACTGTACTCCTGCAGATTTAAACATAAGTTTAGATGCTTTTACTGAATCAGTATTAGCATATTTATCACTTAAGTATATAACTTCATTTATCCCCGATTGTATTATAGCCTTTGCACATTCATTACAAGGAAAAAGTGCAACATATATTTTGCAATTTGATAAATCCTTACCCTTAGCATTTAGTATTGCATTTAATTCTGCATGCACTACAAATAGATATTTTGTATTTAAAACTTCTCCTTCTTTATTCCATGGAAATTCATCATCAGAACATCCTTTTGGTAATCCATTGTATCCTATACTTTCTATTACATTATTTCTATTAACTATACAAGCACCTACCTGAGTGCTTGGATCCTTACTTCTCTTTCCTGATAATAAAGCTACAGACATAAAATAATCATCCCATGATAAATACCCTTCTCTTTTACCCAAAATTTTCACCTCCTTATTGTAATTATTTTATATTTTATAATACTATTATGTCTATAATAATACAATTTAAATAAATTATATTATTGGCTTTATTTTAATAAACTTTTGAAATTTGATTAAAACAGAAATGGAAAGGAATAAACCTAAAAAGTTCTTTATTCATACTAATTCAACACATTCTATATCTTTAATAAAGGATTTTAAGAGCGTAAGACAAATATACACATAAAATGTAAAATTTGTTGTTATTTTACTATTTTTAGTATACAATAAATATAATAATATATTATTATATTTGGGAGAAAAGATTTTATGATAAAAGGTATTTTATTTGATTGGCATGGAGTATTGGTAGAAAATGATAATTGTGATGAAGATAGAAGAAAAGAATTATATAGTAAGCTTTTACAAAATATAGCTACAGAATCTGAAATTATTGAAGCTGTTAAATCATTCAAGAAGTATGAGAAACTATGGGCTATATTACCTATATTAAAAAAGCATTTTAAAATGTGTGTTGTTAACAATGGACCAAAGGCTACATACGAGTATTGGGATAAATATTATAACTACTCTCCATTTATGGATTTTATTAATTCCGAGATGGTAGGAGTAAAAAAACCAAACGCTGAAATATATTTAATAGCTTGTGAAAAGTTGGGCGTTAAGCCAAATGAAGTTATCTATATGGATGATAATTATGGATTCCCAGAGGAAACAGAGAAGTTAGGTATGAAATTCATTCATTGGAATACATTAGATGATGGATTTGAAGCATTTAAACAATATTTAAATGAACACACAGATATAAAAATTTAATGGGTATAAATAGCACATTTGAAATTAGTGATTAGAATTTGATGAACAACTTTAATATATTTCTATTAAAATATGATATCCATTTGGACATGCTATTGTGTTATGTTAATTTAAACACTATTTTAAAACAAAGCCTTATTATTATAAAAAGCGAAGACATAGGTCTTCGCTTTTCATTATTTAGTCCCAAAAAGTCTATCTCCAGCATCTCCAAGACCTGGTACAATATATCCTTTTTCATTTAATTTTTCATCTATAGAAGCAACATATATATTAACATCTGGATGTTGCTCTTGAACTAATTTAACTCCTTCTGGTGAAGAAATTAAGCACATTAATCTTATCTTCTTAGCTCCTCTTTTCTTTAATAAAGTTATAGCATCAACCGCTGATCCCCCTGTTGCTAACATTGGATCAACTACTATAATATCTCTTTCTGCTATATCTTGTGGAAGCTTACAGAAATATTCTACTGGTTGAAGTGTTTCTTCATCTCTATATAAACCTATATGCCCAACCTTAGCTGCTGGAATTAAATTTAATATCCCATCAACCATTCCAAGACCTGCTCTTAATATTGGAACTATAGCCATTTTCTTACCAGCTAGCATTTGACATTTAGTCTTGCATATTGGTGTTTCTATTTCAACTTCTTCTGTCTCCAAGTCTCTAGTTACTTCATAAGCCATTAACATTGATACTTCTTCTACTAATTCTCTAAAGTATTTAGAACCAGTATCTTTACTTCTTATGTACGCTAACTTATGTGATATTAAAGGATGTTTCATTTCTACTATTTTACTCATTATATTGTTCCTCCCATTTGAACATTAATATATTTTTATCAAAAATATTCTTTATTATT
>JAFNXG010000152.1 GCA_017383505.1 Clostridium sp. | reverse complement strand
GTTGGTGAATCATTATTTCACTATTTGGAAGAGCAAATCTCTTTCCTGGAGCTCCACTTGATAATAAGAATGCTCCCATAGAAGCAGCCATACCGATACAAATTGTACTTACATCACACTTTATATATTGCATAGTGTCATAAATAGCCATTCCAGAAGTGATTGAACCACCTGGACTATTTATGTAAAGATAAATATCTTTATCGGGATCTTCACTCTCTAAAAATAGTAATTGAGCTACTACTAAATTAGCAGTGACATCATTAACTTCACCACTAAGCATTATAATTCTATCTTTTAAAAGTCTTGAGAATATATCGTAAGACCTTTCTCCTCTACCTGTTTGCTCTACAACATATGGAACATAATTGCTCATTTTTGTATTCCCTCCTTTTCTCTTTAAAACCCTTCTTATTTTATAATATATCCAACTAACTAAAAGTAATTATATTAAAATTATATAAAATTTACTTTATTTTGTTAAAGAAATATTTTAATAATTGCCAGAATTTCTTCTGGCAATTACTATAGGACTATTTATTGTTTTCGATTAATAAGCTCATTGTTTTATGTGCAATAACGTCAGATCTTAATGCAGCTTGTTGGCTTTGCATTAATAACTCAACCATTTTTTCATCTTCTGATCCACCGTACATTTTAGCAACTTCTGCAGCTTTAGCTTTTATCTCTTCTTCTGTTGCTTCAATGTTTTCAGCTTTTTGTACAGCTTCTAAAACTAAATCTACTTTTACTTTAGTTTGAGCATTAGTTCTCATGTACTCTCTCATCTTTTCTTCATCAGTTCCTGTGAATTGGAAGTATTGTTCTAAGTTTAAACCTTGGTATTGTAATCTTTGTTCTAAGTTTCTAACCATGTTATCAACTTCTTTTTCTACCATAACTTGTGGTATTTCAACTTTAGCATTTCCAGCTACTGCAGTAATAACAGCTTCTTCAAATTCTCTTTCTGATCTTGCTGTATTAGCTTCTTCTAACTTCTTAGTTACATCAGCTTTTAAGTCAGCCATAGTTTCGAATTCTGAAGTTTCTTTTGCGAATTCGTCATCTAATTCTGGTAATTCTTTTACTTTTATTTCTTTTATAGTAACTTCGAATTTAGCTGGTTTTCCATTTAACTCTTCTTTTCCGTAGTTTTCTGGGAAAGTAACATTAACTTCTACTTTATCATTTACTTTAGCTCCAACTAATTGTTCTTCGAATGTATCAATGAAAGTCTTAGAACCAATTTCTAAAGAGTAATCATTTCCTTCTCCGCCTTGGAATGCTTCTCCATCAACATATCCCTTGAAGTCTATAACAGCTATGTTTCCATTTTCAACTGTTCCTTCTTCTTTAGTTTCTATTCTAGCATTTTTTTCTTGCATTTCTTTAAGCTTCTTTGAAACTTCTTCTTCTGTTACTTCGTAAGTTTTCTTTTCTATTGATAATCCTTTGTATTCACCTAATTCAACTTCTGGGTAAACAGTAACTTCAGCAGTGTATACAAATTCTTTACCTTCTCCAACTTCAAGTACATCTATTCTTGGATAATCTACTGGTATTATGTTGTTTTCCTTTAATACTTCGCTGTATGATCCTTCGATTGCAAAGTTAACAGCATCTTCTAAAAGAACTTCTATTCCATAATATTTTTTAACCACGTTCATAGGAACTTTACCTTTTCTGAATCCTGGTACATTGAATTTTTTAATATTTTTCTTATAAGCTCTTTCTAAAGCAGCATCAAATTTTTCTGCTTCAACCTTTACTTCAAATTTAACGATATTAACATCAATTTTTTCCATTTTAGCTTCCATTGTATATTCCTCCTAAAAAAGCATCTCTTGTTTGATTAATACAACTAACTTATTATAACATATTTAAGCTATTTTTTACAAATGTTTGTTCATAAATTACCTAATTATTTAGCCTTTACTAGTAATATACATAATCTTATAACTAATTTCAACCTTTAAACATTTTTTTCATTAAAGTTTATCTAAAGACAATATTATTAATTTGTAATTACTTAATCAAATAATAAATTTTATAAATGGTTATTCGACGTTTTACTTATTATTTCTACAACAACTATTTCCCTTACTACATCCACTACATCCGTTACAACCTTTAGCGTTACTCTTCTTACTACAGCATCCTCCGCACTTTAATAACCCAAACTCCCTCATCTCTTCTATAGTTAGCTTTACTTCATTTTCACTATAATCTTCATAATCTGGTTTATCCTTAAGTATATCCCCCTGGTATTTCATTTTTATACTCCTCCTATTAAAAATTTAATTATAGTTATAGCTGAGTATTTTGTTGCAAATTTATACAAAAAAAACTTTTTTTCATCTTTTTTTGTAAAATTATTTGATTTTATTAAATACTATTGTATAATAATAATATAAATATTTTATAGCCCATACCACTCTATGATTTTATATTGTAGAGTTTAAATAAAACCCCACACAATCACTTATTCCCTTTCTTAAGTGATTGTAATCCCTTAACCTGTGCTAAGCACAGGTTTTTTTATTCCTTAAATATTATTATCTTCATTTATATTTATTATACTAAAAAGGTTACAAATACTTATAACCTCCTTAGTAACTATTAACACAAGCTATATATCTACCCTTTGTATTCCATTAATAAAAAATATTCCATCTTTATATTCTAAATTCAAAATAAAATAATTCTCATTAAAGTGTTTAATAAATGGTAGTAATCTTTTATATACATTATAACTTATTTTGCTAAGAACACTAGCTTTGTATTTATTATCTTCATATTTAAAATCACTTTTTTCTATTTCAATAGATAAATCTTTTATTTCATAATTATTGCTTAATAAAAATACTTTTTCATTAATATAATTATAAATTAATTCCTTAACTTCATCGTTAGCATTTAAAATATTGCTTTTGTCATTATTGTTTAACGCCTCAAAGGAACTATTATAAAAATTATTTATTGTTTCATTGATTATAGAATTCAGTTTATCATTCACCATATTAATATCTAATTTAATATACTGATCATTATCTACATTTACCTCTTCGCTTTTTATAACTCCCCATGGAAATTCTCTTTCTAGATATATTTTTATATCACTATCATTTGGAAAAGGGCCATAATTTTTAATATCTTTAGCCAATAACCCTGTATCTTTATTATTAATAAATACTTTTGAATCATCAAAATTTGAATATATAGTGATATATTTACCTTCAATCTCTAAATCTATAGTTGTACTTTCTATTAAACTAATTTCTTTATTTTCCGTTATATCTCCGTAATCACTTTTATAATTATACTTTAGAGTATAACTTCCCGGAATAACATCAAAAGCAGCCTCATCAATAATATTAAACCTCTTATTTCCAAACTCCACTTCTATATTTTTAATATCTGTAATAAAGTTAACAGTAATTTCTTTAATATCTATGTAATACTTTTTATGAAATAAACTATTCACTTCTACTATTTCAAAATTTCCACTTTTACCATTCCTATTAATCTCATAAACTATCTCATGAACTCTATTAGTATCATTAATATATTCATCTATTAGTGGTTGCAATTCCTTTTTAGGCACTTTTTCATCATTTACCTTAACAAGCTTACTTAATTGTAAAACATCATTATTTATAATAGAATTTTCAAATTTATTTAGAAATTCTTCTTTACTTAGATTATTCTCAACTAAAGCCACTCCTAAAACTATTATGCAACTAATTAGTATACTAATAGAAACTTTATTTCTTTTAAGTAAAGAATATATTCCTATTCCCTTAATATTTCTTATATCATTGACTAATCTAAAAAAAGTAGATTGTACTTTTTTATAATATTTATTCAACCTATTCCCTATCCCCTTCATAAGATATTACTCCAATATATCAATAATCCATTTTCCACATTCAACACATTTATATAATCTAATAACAAATAAATCTAGAACTTTTCCTTGTGCTATACTAGGATTTTCTTCAATCTCTTTTTTTGTTATAAATTCATCTTCTTCATTTAAAAAACCTTGAATTTCTACTATATAATTTTTATTGCTTTTTCTGCAACAATCATTTTCTCCAACACACTCTATTTCTTCATACGTTAACTCTTCTTGTAATTCATATATTATAGGTAGTAGATCTTCAAACTCTCTTATATCATCTAAAAATTCCTCTTTTTTAAATACTAAATCTTTAATTTTAAATAACTCCATTTTTAAACTCCTTTAAATTTTTATTATATTCATAATATATCATTTATTTCTCACTATTCAACATTCTTTTTATAAAAAATATGTTCATTTTTTATAAAAAAATAGATATATTAAATTTTATAAACTAAAAAAAATTTGTGCAAATAAATTTAATATAAAGTACCTTATTTCTTATTGAAAAAATTGTATTTTTATATTAAATTTAAATTTGAACATTAAATATATAAGGAGAGAAATTAATGAAAAGAAATAATAATTCTGGCTTTAAAACTAGAAGACTTGTTCTTATAGGCGCATTAGGTGGAATCTCTATTTTTCTTGGTGTAAGTGGTTTAGGCTTAATAAGACTTCCTATATTTAACCTTACTATAATGCATATTCCAGTAATAATAGGTGCATTACTAGAAGGCCCTATTGTAGGAGTATCTGTTGGTCTAATATTTGGATTATTTTCAATGTATCAAAACTTTACTGCTCCAGGACCAACATCTTTTATTTTTTGGAATCCTATAATTGCATTACTTCCTAGAATACTAATTGCTATTACATCTTATTATTCATTTAAATTGTTAAAAAACAAACTTAAAAATATTAGTTTTTCTGTAGGAGTCTCTGCAGTATTAGGTACCCTTACCAATACAGTCGGTGTATTAGGACTTACCTATCTTTTATATTTAGATAAATACGCTGCAGCTCTAGATATATCTCGTGAAGCAGTAGGGGGAACACTACTTACTGTTGGCTTAACTAATGGTGTACCAGAAGCAATAGTCTCAGCATTAATAACAATACCTATAGTTGTAACTATGTTAAAAATTAAAAAAAAATAATTTAAATTAACGAATACTTAAAATACTATCATTTAGGTATTCGTTAATTTATACATAATTACCATATAATATTTTTATTGTTATTTTTTTGATTAATTCCCTTTAAATTTATAGATTATATTTTTTTAGTTTACACACAATACTAGTGTAAGTAAAAAATTTTACTTTCAAAGGGATAAAATATTAATTTATTTAAAGGAGGGTCTTTTATGGCTCAAAAGTTAGTACCAGAAGCAAAAAACGGATTATCAAAATTCAAAAATGAAGTAGCAAGTGAAATGGGAGTTCCTTTCTCAGATTACAATGGAAACTTAACTTCTAAACAATGCGGAAGCGTTGGCGGAGAAATGGTTAAGAGAATGGTTGAACAATACGAACAAGGAATAAAATAAACTAACTAAAAGAATAAGTTAATAAAATTAGAGAGTGTAAATACTGTTTATTTACACTCTCTTCCTTTAATCAAATACTTTATTATATAATAACTTCTACCCCATAATGATCTGAAATAACTTCTTTATTGTCTCCATTAAATATAACAGCTGATTCTTTTACATTAACCTCTCTATTAGTTAATATTAAATCTAACCTTTTTTCTTCACATTGAGATTCCCAACCTGCTATTTCTCCCTTAACAGTAATTCCAGAATCCACTTTATTAGCATTACAATATGTGTCTATTAATCCTTTATTAATTAAATAATCATACCCTTCATTCCTTACTAATGCATTATTATTAAAATCCCCCATAATGAATGATAATCTTTCATTATTTATATTTTCTAATAATTTATCAGCTTGATATTTAAAAGGCTCTATATCATCATTCCACCATCCTGCATGACAACTATAAAAATCAATATCTTCATCATTAATATTAATTGTTATGCATACTATATTCCTACTTCTATAATTATTTTTATCATCACTTTTAGAAATATAGAAAGATTTATTATTATCTATCTTATGTAATGTAAGTATAGCCAACCCTTCTTCGTATATATCATAGCCTATATGGGAATAATCCCATATAAAGCTATACTTATATTCATCAATATTATTTAACTCTTTAATTAATAAGCTCGCAAAATTATCTTCTTTAATTTTAGAATCTATATTCTTAGATTCTATTTTTTGACTAACTTCTTGAAGAGCAATCACATCATACTGTTTTTCTTTAATTACTTTTGCTAAATATTTAATTTTTTCAAGTTGATTATCTTCTTGCCATGAATGACAATTTAAAGTTAAAAGTTTCATACTAAACTCCTAATATATCTTGAATATTTGATTTTAATACATCTGCCTTAGGTCCATAGATAGCTTGTACACCTCTATCTTTTAATATTAATCCTAAAGCTCCATTTTTCTTCCACTCTTTTTCATCTGCTACTTTTGAAATATCTTTAACAGTTACTCTTAAACGAGTCATACATGCATCAACATCTTCAATATTTTCCTTTTCACCTAATAAAGAAATTATCTTTAATGATAATACATCATTAGCCGTAGCAGCATCTACTTTTCCTTTATTATCTGAGTTTTCAGATTCCTCTTCGTCATAATTTCCTAAACGACCTGGTGTCGGAATTTTAAACTTTTTAATACAGAAGTTAAACACACCAAAGTTAATTCCAAAGAATGCTAAACATGCAATTACAAAGTTAATAACATCTCCAATTAAACCTGCATTTATTAACATAGGTATACGAGTTATAAGTTCTATAGATCCGAATGCATGAATTCTTAAGTTAATTATATCTGCTAAGGCAAATGCTAAACCTGTTAATATAGCATAAACTATGTAAAGTACTGGTGAAATAAACATAAATAAGAATTCTATCGGCTCACTTACACCTGTTAAAAATACTGCTAATCCAACAGATATAAACATTGTTTTATATTTTTTCTTCTTATCCTTATCTACGTTTTTATACATTGCTAACGCAACACCTAATAATGATGCTGTTGATAATATAACTTGTCCTACTTTAAATCTTGCTGGAGTTACTGTTGCTAATAAATTATTGTATTCTGCCATATTTCCTGCTGATTTAAAGTTAATTAAGTCTGTTATCCAAGCAAACCATAAAGGATCTTGTCCTGCAATTACTGTTCCTGCTGCTGCACCTGTTAATGATGTATATACTCCACCTAACTCAGTGTAGTTTACAGGTATAGTTAACATATGATGTAGTCCAAATGGTAATAATAAACGTTCTAATGCTCCATATACAAACGGTGCTAATACTGGTGCTGTATCTTTTGAATTTGCAAGCCAAATTCCAAAGCTATTTAAAGCACCTTGTGCAAAAGGCCATACTATAGAAAGAACTACAGCTGTAATTGTTGACCATAAAATAACAACAAACGGAACAAATCTTTTTCCATTAAAGAAGTTTAATGCTTGTGGTAATTTGTTATAGTTATAATACTTATTAAATAATGTTGCCCCTAAGAAACCTGAAATAATCCCTATAAACACTCCCATATTAAGTGCTGGTGATCCTAAAACATTTGTAAAGTAATCTGGAACTGTTAATGTAGCTCCTAATAATGATTTTACTGTAGCAGTGCTATCAGCTAACATCTCAGTGCTAACTCCAAATATCGCACCTGTGATACGATTAATTAATATGAATGATAATATTGCTGCAAAAGCTCCTCCTGCTCTTTCTTTAGCCCATGATCCACCTATTGCAACTGCAAATAATATATGAAGGTTTCCTATAATAGACCATCCTATATTATCCATAACTCTAGATATTGCTTGTATTATATCGGCTTCAAAATACATACCTAGAAGTTTACCTATAGTTATCATTAATCCTGCTGCCGGCATAACAGCAATAACTACTAATAATGCCTTACCGAACTTTTGCCAAAAGTCGAAAGATAATAATTTTCCTTTTTTCTTTGTTTTAGCCATCTTTTGTTCTCCTTTACATGATTTTTTTAATTTTCAATATTTTTTATATTTAAATATTAAAAATGCTAGAGTAAATACTATAATTTATAAAGTCTTGCTTCATATGGTTTTAAAATAAATTCATTTATAATATCATGTGCTTCAACTTTATAATTACTTAATAATAATTTGCTGTAGTTAAGCTTTTCTTCATAAGAATACTTAACTTCATCATGAGATAGATTTACTATCACTATAAACTTTTCATCCCCCATAGTTCTTATATAAGCATAAATCTTATCATCTTCATCTAAGATGAGATCATAACTACCATAAACTAAAGTTTCATTTTCTTTCCTTATTCTAATCATATTTTTATAGAAATTTAAAATTGAATTTTCATCATTTATTTGATTGTTTACATTGATAGTTTTATAATTCTCATTAACATTAATCCAAGGCGTTCCATCAGTAAATCCTGCATTATTGCTATTATCCCATTGCATTGGTGTACGAGAGTTATCTCTTGAAACTGCCCATACATACTTTAATGCCTCTTCTTTACTTAATCCCTGCTCAATTTTTTCTTTATATATATTTATACCTTTTACATCATTATAATCATAAATAGAATCAAACTTAACATTTGTCATTCCTATCTCTTGACCTTGATATATGAAAGGTGTTCCTTGTTGCATAAAGTACATAAGTCCAAATGCTGTTGCACATTCTCTTAAATATTCCCTATCATTACCCCAAGTTGAAATAACCCTTGGGATGTCATGATTTTCTATATACAAAGCATTCCATCCTTTTCCTTCCAATGCTTTCTGCCACTTAGTTAAAACTTTTTTATAGTTTTTAACATTAAAAGTATTTTCACTTTCAGCTCCCCAAAGATGTAAATGTTCAAATTGGAATATCATATTAAATTTCCCATTTTCCTCACCAACCCAAAGATCAGCTTCATCAGCATCTACACCATTAGCTTCTCCAACTGTCATAATGTCATAATTATCAAATGTTTTTTCTTTTAATTCTTTTAGATATTTATGTATACCATTTACATTCATATGTTTTTCGAAAGACTCCACATATTCTAATCCTTGAGGGTTGTCCATATCTATTAGTCCTTCTTCTTTTTTTATATGACTTATTGCATCAACTCTAAATCCATCAATTCCCTTATCTAACCACCAATTTATCATTTTATAAACGGCTTCTCTTAACTCCTTATTTTCCCAATTTAAGTCCGGCTGTCTTTTTGTGAATAAGTGTAAAAAGTATTCCTCTGTATTATTATCATATTCCCATACTGACCCTTTAAAAATACTTTCCCAATTGTTTGGCTCTTTACCGTCCTTACCTTCTCTCCATATATACCAATCTCTTTTAGGATTGTCCTTAGATGATTTAGATTCTATAAACCACTTGTGTTCATCACTTGTATGATTTACTACTAAATCTATTATAAGTTTCATTTTTCTTTTATGTACTTCTTTTAACAATTGGTCAAAATCATCCATTGTACCAAAATCATTCATAATGTCTTGATAATCACTTATATCATAACCATTATCATCATTAGGAGACTTGTACATAGGGCATATCCAAATCACATCTATTCCTAAATCTTTTAAATAATCTAACTTAGAAATAATTCCATTTAGATCTCCAATTCCATCCCCATTAGAATCCTTAAAACTTCTAGGATATATTTGATAGCCTACTGCTTCTTTCCACCATATCTTTTTCATTATTATCCCCCTAACTATGCAACCGTTTGCACAGCTTTGATAAATATATGTACAGTAATGTAATACTGTACATAATATTATATAAAACTCATTTTATTATTTATTTATCATCTAAACCGTTCCCAATTTACAGATTTAATATATCATTTAAAGTAATTAACTTCAAATCCATTTTCAGCTATTTCACGCCAAATTTTGAGATTATATTAAAATATCTTTATTTTTTTCATGTTTATGCAAACGGTTCCATTGTAAGTTTTCATGGATTTGTTTTACAGATTTTCTTAATATAAGCCTTGTATCAATAATACTATATGATTTTGAACTTTTACCTTCTAATCTATGTATTAAGATTTTACTTGCCTCTACGCCTAATTTTTCAGAATTAATATCTACTGATGATAAAGGTGGATTTTGATATTGTGAAATTGGTATATTATTAAATCCTACAACAGATATATTTTTATAGCCATATTCACTTATAGCTTTTTGAACTCCAAAAGCTATAAAATCATCTGTTGTTATAAATGCATCAATTTGTTGCTTCACTAACATATATTTAGCAGCCTCATATCCATTTACTTCTGTAAAATCATCTTTTTCTATAATAAGTTCATTTACTATTTCTATCCCTCTACTAAACAAAGCTTTCTTATATCCATCTAATCTATCTTTAGACATATTCATTTCTGATTTTGCACCTATAAATGCTATTCTTTTATTACCTAACTTTATTAAAGTTTGAGTTAATTTATACATAGCATCAAAATTATCGTTATCTACCCAAAGAATATTATCCACCTTTTTAGGTCTTCCTATTATAACAAATGGAAAATTTATATTTCTTAAATAATTTATTATTAAATCATCATCTGTAACATTAAATATAAATAATCCATCTATAAGATTACTTTTTACAAAATTCTTTATCCATTTATCATCATTTTTATTATCATTAAAGGCATACATTATATAGTAATTTTCCTTTTGTGCATACTTACTTATACCTTTCATTACTTGAACAAAAAAAGGATTTTCAAATGATTTTTCAGCTCCATTAGGTAATAAAATAGCTAATATTCTTGTTTTATTATT